>JBBSUA010000339.1:0-2951 GCA_038235315.1 Pseudomonadales bacterium
ATTAACGACTGAGTTTGCAGATACGCTAACACAATATCCGTTAGTCGCAGAGTTAGGTGGCGAGCCTCTTACTCAAGCGGCAGATGAATATATTGTGCAAGCCGTAGACGGTGCAATCACACCAGAAAACATCGAGAAACTGATCAATACTCAAGGGCAAGCCAATACGGCAACTAAAAAGTTGGCTGCTGCATGGGCAATTGCGAGCAACCAAGTCGATCTACAGAACCTGATTCGCGATATGATTATTCAGCGTGGCGATATCAATGGGGTCATCAAAAACCAAATGCAGCAGATTATGACCAAGCAAGCTGATGAGCTAGAGCAACAAGCGGCGCAAGGAGAAGATAGCAATAAGCCCACGCTGAGCTATTGCGGTATCAACTGCTTTACAATCAGTGGTCAAGTAAAGGGCTATCCACTCACTGTCGAGATGCAACGCCAAGGACTCATCGAGTGGAAAATTATCGATGTAGTTTTACCTTAATATTGGTTCTACTACACTATTTTTACTTTCATTGAACTACTTTATAGACGAGCTTATGATACCTACTCAAATAATTCCTAAGATAATGAGCATGCAGTCTGATGTTCTGCTCACAGCGCCAATGACTATCTTAGATGGCGGAATGGGACGAGAGCTTGAGCGCCGCGGTGCCCCCTTTCGCCAACCTGAATGGTCAGCGTTGGCATTGAGTCTAGCGCCAAGTAGTGTGCGTGATATTCACTTAGACTATATAAAAGCTGGTGCTACGGTTATCACCGTCAATAGCTATGCGGTAACCCCTTATCATTTGGGAGATAAATTCTTTACTGAAGGTGAGGAGCTGATAAAAACGGCAGCGATGCTCGCATTTGAAGCGGTCCAAGTAAGTAAGAAGCAGACAAGCAAAGAGCCCAATCGTCCAGCAACTGTACAGATCGCTGGATGTTTACCGCCACTATTTGGCTCTTACAGACCTGATTTGTTCGATGCCAAACAAGCCCCAGTTATCGCGCGTCCATTATTGGCTGCACAAGCAGATTATGTAGATATATGGTTAGTGGAAACTCAGAGCAGCATCGTTGAAGCGTTAACATGGCATAAGCTGATTACTGAGTTCACGGCGACTCAAAAAGAGACCACGAAAAAACCCATTTGGATCGCGTTTACGCTAGATGATGGTCAATTAGATAGGCCTATTACTAACACCAACGACACTATTGATACTGCCGAAACCAAGCAAGACCTAAGCAAACCTATGTTGCGCTCTGGCGAATCAGTAGAGGATGCTGTACAAGCTATGATGGCATTGAATGTCGATGTCGTATTATTCAACTGTAGTCAACCTGAGATTATGAATTCAGCCTTGCAAGTTGCGAAGCAGATTATTGACAAGGCATTGTATCCTGTACAACTAGGTGTCTATGCCAATGCTTTTGTCGCAAAGCAAAACCATAAACAAGCCAATGCTCAACTGCGCCAAATACGTCAAGACACTACTCCCGATCGGTATTTGGCGTGGGCCACGCTTTGGCAAGCCTCTGGTGCTAGTATCATTGGTGGTTGCTGCGGTATTGGCATCGAGCATATTGAGCAACTCGCGCAACACATAGTTGCTAAGTAATAATGTCTTTATAACTTGGCAACTATATTTGTGCAGAGGCTTATTCCACGCCTAAAAACTCTAAAAACTCCGGACTCTCAAAGCTCGCTTGATACAGCGTCCCGTCTTCACGGTAGATAGCAGGTGTGGCGATTACTGCTAGACCCGCTGCTTTTTCGCGATTAGGCGTCACGTAATCAGCGCTACAACTTGCCGGTGCAGGCGTCATTTTTCCATTCAGCATGGCATTGTCTAATGCCGTGCGGCGATTGTTCTCGCCTACCTGACACCAAATTCCACGCATTTGCTCAATGGACTGCTCATAGATAGGATAACCAATGGCTTTAACCGTGACGCCTTTTTTATTCAAGCTAGCCATTTGCTTGTGCAGCAGGCGACAATACGGACAATTGACATCGGTTGCCACATAGATAACTGCTTTTTCATTGCCCGTTGCTGGGTAAATAATCACTTGCGCCTTATCTAAGCTCTTAAAGACCGACTGGTTTTTACGCTTTTCAAAGTCTTCATCAAGCCCTGTAAACTGACCGTTTTCAATCACTGATATTTCGCCATCAGTAATATACTGAGCATCATCTGATATTAAGAACGGTACGCCCTCAAGCGTCGCACCCCAAATCACACCGGGTACTGCGGTGTAAAAGAAGGGTGTTTTGATGCTCATATTCTTGAGCGCGCTCATATTAGCCAGCATATTTGATTTGCTCGTTGCATCAATAGGTTTGCCTATTTGCGCGCTACTGCTACGGGTTGGCGTCTCATTCACTATTCGCTTACTAGGATTCTTTTGTAGTGCACCTTGGATCACATATTTACCATCGGCGGTCATATGTAACGGTGGTTGTCCAATAAGATCAATCTGATACATATTCGGTAAATTGGATGGAGTGATAGCGATAATCTGCGTTTTTATACCCGCTTCAGTCAATACTTGACGTAAACGGTTATCGACAGTGGTACTCACCTTGTTGGTTGCTACTGTATTTTGCACACCTTTAGCATTTTCATTAAATGAAGTTGCGGCAGGTTGCGCACAGGCAGTCGTTGCCAATAGTAAAGCACTAACAATACTGGCAGATTTAGATAAGGGTAATTTCATAGAAACTGTCCTAGCAAATTTTAATAAAGACTAACTGGCTTTTCGTGTATAAAAAAGCAGATTTAAAAAATGATAGGACTGTAACACAGTAAGCCATAATGATAAGGGCTTTGCAGAGGTTAGACGGTTTACTTTGCAAATGTGCTACTTGAGTTTAAGAGACAGGCAATAGAGGCTTGAGCGTAGAGTAGAAAACGGTAAATAGTAGATTAGGCTAGCTATGCGTAAGCTGAGTTTTTAACCCA
>JBBSUA010000340.1:0-2930 GCA_038235315.1 Pseudomonadales bacterium
GGCAATAGATTAATACGGGTTGCTCGGCTTGATTAAAGAAGTCTGCAAATGCCTCAACATGCGTCTGATTCAGCTCATTGCCTGCAAAAGAGATTTCTTTATAAACAAGACCAGCCTTTTCAGCAGCAGCAGCAATCTCAGCACTGGTTGGCTGATTCGCTTCTTCACCATCAGGACGATTATTGATAATCGTCTTAAAACCATTTTCGGCAATCATAGGCACTTGGTCAGGAGTAATCTGTCCGGTAATACTGATTTCATGGCTCATAGGAGCTCCTTTTTTATTATTGATATGAAGGGTTAAACATCAATTGCACCGTCAAGCGTAAGCTGATTAAGACCACTTTTAAAGATGAGCTGTGTAAACGTTATAACAGACCTTGCATCAATGCACTTTGATACAGGACTTTGGCCCGCGCGCCAGTACCGCAAAACATTAAAATAGGTTTGGGGAAGGCGTGATAATAGCTCGCAAATTGCTCAACGGTAGTGAGGCTGAGATGCTCATCGTCGAATGGTAAATGATGATAGGCCAAATTGGCTTGCTTGGTGGCGACAGCCAAATCAAGACTAGTAGGCTGTGCGACAGCTTCATCATCAGGACGTATATTAATCACTGAACGATAGCCTAGCTCAGCGAGCTTGGCGCACTGCATGGGATAGATTTGCTTATAAATGGTTAGATTATCGGTCATAAATAATGTCGGTTGCCTTAATTGAGAGTTATTAAAATGAAAAATTATTAAAAGATATTGGGTATTCAAGCGATAGGAGTGACTGATACCGTGTTTAATAAAACAGTGGGTTAGCTAATATATCAATTTAGCATAACGATACACTAATCTAGCATAACGACGCTACCATCATAACAATATTTTGTAGTGAAATATCAAAATAATAGTGTTGATAATTTAATTAAAATTAAATAGCTTTAAGATCTTTTAGCGCGTCAACCGCATCAATAGTACTTAGATAAACGTGTCCTGACAGCTCTGTTATGAGTGGCGTATGCTCAATAATATCCATGACAGGCCCTTTAATAAAGCTAAGGTGCAAGTGCTTATCTTGTGTTATAAGCTCTTGATTAAGGGCAATAAGCATCTCTTGTGCAGTCAGATCAATATGATTCACCGCTGCCATAATTAGAATGATTTCTTGCGCATCATAGTATTGTTGTGTTGCCTGTAGCACATGACGATGTACTGATTCGCTATTACCAAAGAATAAGCTCTCATCAATACGTAATATAATGAGATTGTGAAAAGTGATCACGTCATGACGGTTGATATTACGAAAATGCCCTGTGTTTGCCAGTTGCCCAACGATGGCTACATGGGGATGACTCGACTGCCAAATGAGACTCGCGAACGATACCATTAAGCCAATAACTAATCCTGTATTAAGTCCAAATATCAATACCCCCACGAATGCCGCAATAAAGCTGGCAGCATCTAAACGATCGCGCTGCCATGCAGATTTTAAAGTGGCGATATCAATCAGCCCGATAATAGCGGCCATGATAGTAGCCCCTAAGATGGCATAAGGAAGCGGAGCCAGTACATTACTAAATGCTATCAAGGCGGCGATCATTACCACTACTGTGACTAGACTGGCAAGTGGGGTTTTTGCTCCTGAGTCAGCGTTGATAGCAGTGCGTGAGAACCCACCAGCGACGGCAAAACTCTGAAATAAGCCACCAGCAACGTTAGCAAGACCTAGCCCCTTAAGCTCACGATTGGCGTCAAAAGTCTCACCGCGCAGGCGTGCATAAGTACTCGCGACTGAACTGCTGGATACAAAGGCAATAAGTGCCATCAAACCGGCAGTAGGTAGTAGATTTATCCCTTCACGAAAGTCAGATAAATGCGGTAGGGTAAATGCTGGTAACCCCTGCGGAATCATACCAATAGTTGCTACCCCAGATGCTGACCAGTGCAGACTAATACTAAGAACAATAGCAATGCTTAACACAATTAACGGAAACAAACGTTCTGCCCATTTAGTATATGCTGGCGACAACCACGACTGCCATACCCACCGACTCCCATAGCGATTGATGACTAATAAGCTAAAAGCAACCATGCCAATGATTAAGGTTAATGGGTGTAGCTGCTGAGCATACTTGAACATGCTGGACAAATAACCCACCAAGCTACTGCCAGTTATTGGGATATGAGTGAGATACTTAATCTGACTGACAAAGATGAGCACTGCCGCGCCGCTAACAAATCCTGCTGACACTCCGCGACTAATAAACTGCATAATCCAGCCCAATTTAAGCTGTCCAGCAATCCACAATAGCGACCCTACCATTAATGCAAGCAAGCCTGCCATTAACACATATTGTTCAGCACCTTTGTCTGCATAAGCATGCAAAGCGCTCGCGGTCATAATAGCGGTAATAGCAACGGGTCCAACCGCTTGTAAGTTGCTAGAGCCAATCCAGGCATAAACGATGACTGGCACGATGGAAGCGTATAGACCATAAACAGGTGGCAACCCTGCGAGTACCGCATAACCTAAACTCTGTGGAATAACCAATATGCCCACCACTAACCCTGCGACCACGTCAGTAGGCAGTGCAGCAAGTTGGTATTGACGCAACCAAGCAGGTATCAGACGCGTGATGATAGAGGGCATATTGATATCTTCACATCAAATTATTATGACAATATAGGATTATGACGAACAACACTTAGATATTCTGCTTTAGTCGCCTTGCGCGCAAAAGCGTTGATACAACAACTGAAGTACCGCTAAAGCGTCTTCGCTAGCAATACTATAATAGATTTGCTTGCCGTCGCGTCGTGTCGCAACCAGATTATCTTTACGCAAAATACCAAGCTGCTGCGACAAACTTGGCTGTCCGACACCCACTAAGCGCTCAAGCTCACCAACACAATATTCACCCTGAGTCAGCTGACATAACA
>JBBSUA010000341.1:0-2928 GCA_038235315.1 Pseudomonadales bacterium
CAGATTGTTCATTCAATCCGTTTGATACTTTGGCACGTCAAAATCATGCGGTTAAGAAGCTAATCCTGTCCAATCTCATATAAGGAATTCTATGTCACAATCTAATACCTCTTCCACTGCCAAAAAAGCCCCGCTCAATCACGAACTCTACATGTCAATATTAATGACTCCTGATATGGCAAACTTTATTGGTAATGTCCATGGTGGTGATCTTTTAAAGATGCTCGATCAAGTCGCTTATGCTTGTGCCAGTCGTTATAGCGGTAGTTACGTGGTGACGCTATCAGTGGATCAAGTGATGTTCCGTGAGCCTATCTATGTTGGAGAGTTGGTGACCTTTGCTGCCACTGTCAATTACGTTGGCAGAACGTCAATGGAAGTTGGTATTCGGGTCGAGTCTGAGGATGTGCGCGCACGTACTATTCGCCATACCAATAGCTGCTATTTCACTATGGTGGCCATCGACGATAAAGGTAAACCAACACCTGTACCCCCACTAGATATCAAGAACCCGATGCAGCAATGTCGTTTTGAGGCCGCTTTAGATCGTAAACGTCTACATATGGAAGGCTCAAGCCGTCCAAGCTGTGATCTCTCTACTATGGTCGGTGAGCTGGCAAGCACCCATGAAAATAATACTGACAATACCGCTGGATAAAATAACACTTAGGTAGATAAGCGATTCTAACCAATCACGCAAAAAAAAATGAACATAATAACCAACGGCTCACCAAAATGTTACTGATATCGCAGGTTGATTATTTTAGGCTAAGTTGTATTCTAGCCTAGAGTAGTTTTACCACGATACGTTATCTTATTGAGTCTAGTATGAGTCTAAAACCATCCATTGCCAAGCCGCAATCATATCTTAATCCTTTGCCACTAGCGCATACTGCTCGTGGTGTCGGCAAACCTGATCCTGAAAATAGCCCTAAAAACAGCCCTGACGATGGCAAAAAGCATTCAGGCTCAGTAATCACGGTATTGATTGCTATTGGTGCCAATTTTTTGATTGCTATCGCCAAGTCTGTTGCCGCTTTTATGACTGGCTCTGCTTCTATGATTGCAGAGGCAGCACACTCATGGGCGGATACTGGCAATGGTGTCTTCCTACTTATCGCAGAAAAAAAGGCGATTAAACCAGCTGATGAGAGTCATCCACTAGGCTATGGTAAAGAGTCCTATGTGTGGTCTATGATAGCGGCCTTTGGTGTCTTTATGGCGGGCTCTATCGTCTCTATCTATACTGGTATTACCGAATGGAATGCGGCTGAGACTGAGACCAATTACACCATTAACTTCATTATCCTTGCCGTTGCCTTTGTTCTAGAAGGGTTTTCGTTAGTACAAGCATATCGACAAAGCAAACAACATGGTGAGGCGATCAATGTGAGCGCTATCGGCTATGTAGTCGCCACCTCTAATCCGACTTTGCGTGGCGTATTTTTTGAAGACTTAGCTGCAGTAACGGGCTTGTTAATTGCTGCGACTGCGATGGGGTTGCACGCTTATACTGGCGCGCCCTTTTGGGATGCCTTGGGTTCTATTATCGTGGGATTACTATTAGGAGTCGTAGCGATATTCTTAATCAGTCGTAATCGCGATTTTTTGGTAGGCTACAAGGTATCAGAGACCATACATCATTATGTATTGAGTGAATTACTTGGTCATCCAGATATTGATAGTGTGTCTTATCTACATCTAGAATGGGTAGGGCCTAAAAAGATATTTATGGTGGCAGCAGTAGATATCGCAGGCAATCAACGAGAAGAGAGCATTGCCTACAAGTTTGAAGCCATTGAAAACCAGTTTCGTGCCGACCCTTTATTTCAAGAAGCTATCTTAACGTTGTCTGTTCCTCATGCCGAAACCTTAAACTTACCTGATAGCCAAACCTAATAACATATAGAGAAAAATATGAATCATAAGATTCGAGAGGATGTGCAGGATTCTAACGCCTATCCATGGCTCGTAGCGATTATTGCTATAGTATTCTATGGTAGTCTTACCCAAGCTCATGCAGAATTAGTGATCCATAATGGAAGCAGTCAGCAAATAACAGCATCGCAAGTTATAGAATATCAAACGGCTACTATTATTAATGGTCAGCAACCATCGATTGTCATTTATTCCTATTGGATTAACTAGAGCACAAAAAAAAGTCACCAATTAAGGTGACTTTTTTATTAGCTTTAACTATTTAAATAATCTTACTTCTGTGGCGCATTAGCACCAATAAACCAAGCATCTTTATCAACGATACGACTGGCTTCAGTGAATAAATCAGCAGTATCCTCATCACCTGCTTCACCGGCAGCATCAATAGCTTCACGAAGCTTAGCGGCTACTGTTTTATAACGTTTAGTGATCTCACGTACGTGATCTTCTACTTCAGTAATATCAGTAGGGTAGTCGTCTAAAATAGAATCTTTTACGACACGACGTGCTAGACCGTTTGGTTGACCACCTAAAATAACGATACGATCAGCAATCGCGTCTGATACTTCGCGAATACGTTCAGCAGTATCATCTAATAACTGATGCACACCGATAAAACCTGTACCTTGTAGGTTCCAATGGCACTGTTTGCCATCTAAAGTTAAATCAATGACATTTGCTAGGTTTGCATTAAGCAAATCCGTCATTTTTTGTGCCGTTGCATCGTCTATTCCACTTGCGTAACGTTCTCTCATATTGTGCTCCATTATTTGAATTTATTTTATTAAGTATTGGGTTATTTATAATCTTGTTATGACAGTCATCAAAACCTTTAAAATGGCATCTTGAGTGTCAATATAATTATGTGTTGCTAACTAATTTCAGTATCAATAATAACAGCTTGAGCAGATAATTTAACCCCTAAGCGTTATGCTTTGTTAGGTGGTCGTGTAATGAGTTTGTTAAGCGTGAAAAGCTTTGTAAAGCTGA
>JBBSUA010000342.1:0-2915 GCA_038235315.1 Pseudomonadales bacterium
ATGATTTTATTTCTAGATATTTTTGGCCAGCTAACGGCGGTGATGAAGACCCAGTAACCGGATCAAGTCATACGGGATTGGCACCACTATGGGCAGAGCGTTTAGGTAAACATGAGTTAACAGCTTATCAAGCGTCAAGCCGAGGTGGCGTGCTCAATTGTGTTGTGAAAGGCGATAGAGTTATTATCTCTGGCAATGCGGTACAATATTTGACAGGGTTTATTAGCGTTTAATGTGATAAGTTTATTAATTAGTAGAGAGGGAATAGTAAGTGGTTTTGCCTGAATTGAAGACAGTTGGACTTTTTATGTTGACTGCGCTAGCAGAAATTGTTGGTTGCTACTTACCTTATCTATGGCTACGAGAAGGTAAGACTATTTGGCTTCTTATACCCGGTGCGCTCAGTTTAATGGCTTTTGTATGGTTGTTGACGCTGCATCCAACTGCTGTAGGTAGAGTGTATGCGGCTTATGGCGGCGTATATATCTTTATGGCAATTATGTGGTTATGGACTGTCGATGGCATTCGACCAACCACGTGGGATATTGTTGGCTCTGGAGTGGCATTGTTAGGCATGACCATCATTATGTTTGCGCCACGCACCACATAACCTACGAATCAAACGATACGTTCGAAAAATGCGTTTTTAAGTTATGTATTTTTTAATTAACTGTGAGGCCGTAAAGCGAATTTTTTAGGATAACGAACGTGCGGTGAGCGTTGATAAAAAAGCAAAATAATGGCCACTATAGTCAGTCGTTATCAGTAACGAACCTTTCTTTAGTGACCAAATTAACTTAATGTTTGCCTAAAATACTATTATTATCCTCTTTCTTTGATTGTTTAGCTGCTTTCTTCTCTTTTGCTGTTAAAAGCGGCTTTTTTTTGACATTCTTTTTACTGTCTTGACCTTTACTCATGACATTCACCTTCTGAAGTAATATTAAAGTCATTATAGCTCTAAGGATAAGCAATAGATAGCTGCAGCTAATTTGCATCACTGTTAGGCTCTATCAAATAGACGCCTACGTTGATAAGCACTTACTTACGGATGGACGGTAATTTGCTATAATGTGATACATAAGCCGACGACTCGTTTCGGTTATCCCTATTACTTTTGTGACTTAACATCGCAATACTCATCATCTTGGTTAATTTATTCCTATGCGTATCCGTAAACTCTTCAAATTTGAAAATGCCCATATTGTCCGTAATTGTAGCTCTGAGCGCTGCAAGCATTCTATTCATGGTCACAGTTATCAGATTGAGCTAATCCTTGAAGCCAAGCGCTTAGATCATGGTCAAATGGTTTATGATTTTGGTCTATTAAAGTCCTCAATTAAAGACATTATTGATAGCTTCGATCATGCCATCTGCTTTTGGAATCAGGACGATCCAGAATACATTGATGCCTGCAAAAAGTTCAGTGCACGTTGGATAAGCTTGCCAGTATCCCCTTCTGCTGAGCAGTTTTCAAGGGTGATATTCTTTTGGGCACAGCAAATATTGCAACAAACCCAAATGCAAAATGGTGAAGCAGACGTCAGTGTGTATTCCGTGATTGCGCATGAAACGGCGACTGGTTATGCTCAGTGTTTTGCTGATGATGTGGCAAACGAGCAAATGGGTAAGCTGGTATTAGACGATTTTGAATTCAGCGCGCAAGTGAGTAGTGAATGGCATGACCCAGAGCTGTATGCCAAGCTAATCCGCGGGGAGCGCTTTATCAATCCGTCAGTAACGATGCAAGTTGGACAGGTACAGCCTGATGTCTGATGCTAATAATATCGACTTAGCTAGTCAGCACGCAACTATGGTAGTACTGCGTTCAGAGGTAGATACTCAACAGTTAGCCAAACAGCTCGCGGCTTTACCGTTGTCAGGTAGTGTGTGGTTGACAGGTGATTTAGGTGCAGGCAAGACTACATTGACGCGTTATTGGTTACAAGAGCTAGGCCATATTGGCGCAGTAAAGAGCCCAACGTATACTTTGGTTGAGCCGTATGAGATTGTACAAGCGGATGGCTCAATAAAGCCCGTTTATCATACCGACTTATATCGTTTGCAGGATCCAGAGGAACTGTCTTTTATCGGCTTCGATGAATATCTTGATGAGCCAAATGCGCTTATTATTATTGAATGGGCAAGTCGCGCTGATAGCTATCTGCCGCCGCCAACATTGTTTATAGATATTACTCAGAGTGATAATGAGATGCGAGAAGTTGAATTACGTCTCTCTAAGGTTGGGCAGAGACAGGGCTTAGACTTGTCAACGCTCAATATTTAATGTATTGACCACTTTTAATATCTCAAAACTAACTATCTCTTAATCAATAATCCCTTAAGATGTGCCGCAATACTTATATGAC
This sequence comes from Pseudomonadales bacterium, assembly GCA_038235315.1. Taxonomy (GTDB): domain Bacteria; phylum Pseudomonadota; class Gammaproteobacteria; order Pseudomonadales; family Moraxellaceae; genus Psychrobacter. Next base: position 2,370 of record JBBSUA010000342.1, read on the forward strand.
ACGACACCATGCCAAATGATACTCTCTATAGCCGCATCACAAAACTATCACCGCTGCTGATTAATCAATTGGCGGCTGGTGAGGTGGTAACGCGTCCAGCCGCTGTAGTCAAGGAGCTGCTAGAGAATGCCATCGATGCCAATGCTACCACTATTGAGGTACACATTACTCAAGGCGGTATGGGTATGATTGAAGTGGTGGATAATGGCAAAGGTATTCATCCCGATGACATGGTGATGGCGATTACCCGTCACGCGACGAGTAAAGTTGCTGATGTTGCCAATTTACACGGTATTACGACGCTGGGTTTTCGCGGCGAAGCGCTTGCGGCGACCGCTGCAGTTTCTCGCCTAATTTTGACAAGCAGTCATGACGACAGTGGTATTGGTCGTCAATTACAAGTTGCAGGCGTGCTTGCAGATGATCCAACACTAATCCCAGTGGTACGCAATCGTGGTACGACGATCACAGTAAAAGATTTATATTTTAATGTGCCCGCGCGTCGTGGTAATTTGAAGTCAATTGCGACTGAGTTCAGTCATATTG
>JBBSUA010000343.1:0-2881 GCA_038235315.1 Pseudomonadales bacterium
CCCTTAAAATAAACGACATCGCTTGTCGTAAGTAATGGTCTAGCCACGCTATTGCCGTTGTTTTTCGTTATAATAGACCAATAGAATTCATTATTTATGACTATCCAAGGAAGTATTTGTGAGTCAATATACTGCGCAATCATTAGAAGTTTTAGAAGGGCTGGAGCCTGTACGTCGTCGTCCTGGTATGTATACCGATACGACACGTCCCAATCATTTGGCACAAGAAGTCATTGATAATTCAGTCGATGAAGCACTAGCAGGCTATGCCAAAACTATTAAGGTACAGCTCTATGAAGATGGGTCGCTATCGGTAGAAGATGATGGTCGCGGGATGCCAACTGATATCCATCCTGAGTTTAAGCAAACGGGTATTGAGATTATTTTAACGCGTCTGCATGCGGGTGGTAAATTTTCTACTTCAAATTATCAAGTTTCAGGCGGTCTACACGGTGTTGGTATTTCGGTAGTTAATGCGCTATCAACACGTTTAGAAGTCACCGTATGGCGCGATGCTACACAGTATGATATGGCGTTAGAGAACGGTGCACCAGTGACCGATTTGATTGAGTCAGTGAGTCCTAATAAGCGCAAACGCGGTACTAAAGTACGTTTTTGGGCGGATAGTAGTTATTTTGATACGCCTAAATTCAATATTAAGCAGCTCAAGCATAATTTAAAAGCCAAAGCGGTATTAGCAGCTGGTCTCACTATTGAGTTCGTCGATGATATCAATAATGAAAAGATAATTTGGCAATTTACTGATGGCGTAGTTGAGTATTTAGCTGAGCAGCTTGATGGTCTTGAAACTTTGCCTGACGTGCCTTTTTATTATGATCATGAAGCCAAGGACGGTGAACGTGCTGGTATCACTTTTGCATTATCTTGGTTACCAGATGGCGGTACGCCTATTCAGGAAAGCTACGTCAACCTTATTCCTACCGCTCAAGGTGGCACGCACGTCAATGGTTTGCGTACCGGTATATTAGAAGCCTTACGTGAGTTCTGTGATATTCATAACTTACTACCGCGTAGCGTTAAGCTAACCGCAGAAGATGTTTGGGATGGGGTAAATTATATCTTGTCACTAAAATTTTCTGAGCCACAGTTTTCTGGTCAGACCAAAGAGCGTCTATCGAGTCGAGAAGCCGCTGGAGCCGTACAGACTTTAGCCAAAGATGCGTTTAGTTTATGGCTGAATAAACATGCTGACTTAGGGGCGCAAATCGCTGAGCTAGCGATTAATAAAGCCGGACGTCGTCTTAAATCTGCCAAAAAAGTCGCGCGTAAAAAAATCACTCAAGGTCCAGCATTGCCGGGTAAGCTTGCCGACTGTCGTGGTGATCTGCGTGATGGGGCAGAGTTATTTTTAGTAGAGGGCGACTCTGCTGGCGGTTCGGCCAAGCAAGCACGTGATCGGCATTATCAGGCAATATTGCCATTACGTGGCAAGATTCTAAATACGTGGGAAGTGTCCTCTGATACCGTGTTATCTAGCCAAGAAATTCATGACATCGCGATTGCCATCGGTGTTGATCCTGCCTCTGATGATTTATCAGAGTTACGCTATGATAAAGTTTGCATTTTAGCCGATGCGGATTCTGATGGTTTGCACATTGCGACGCTTATCTGTGCGCTGTTCGTAAAGCATTTTCCAGCCTTAGTAGATGCGGGTCATCTATTTGTAGCCATGCCTCCATTGTATCGAGTGGATGTTGGTCGAGAAGTGCATTATGCCTTGGATGAGCCTGAGCTTGCCCATATCTTAGCGAATGTGCCCGGGAATAAAAAAGCACAAATAACACGATTCAAAGGCTTAGGCGAGATGAGTGCGGAGCAATTGCGTGAGACGACGATGAACCGTGATACGCGTAGATTGGTACAATTAGATATGGATGATATGGTATTGACTAATAGTGTCATGGATATGCTGTTAGCTAAAAAACGTGCCGCTGACCGTAAGTCATGGCTTGAGTTGAAGGGCAATTTGGCTGATATTCCATTATAGTTGTGGACTGTCAAAAGTTGGTAAAACTAAATTTATCATTAATAAGTTAATGTTATGATAGGACTATCTAATTTTTACAGATGTAGTCCTATCATGATATCTAAGTCTAGTATTCGCTCTAAAATATTACCCAAGTTGCGCAGAAAAGACTTGGGTAATCTCATACCAAAGCGTAACGGCAGTATCACACCGCCAATAGCATCATTACTTATGAAAGCTGCAGGTTGGCGTACAGTGGGTGAGGTGCCAAATATAGCTCAGGCAGTGGTTTTAGCATTACCACACACTTCTAATGTTGACGGTGTATACGCGCTACCTTGTCTTTTTTCCTTAGATTTGAAAGTTAGCATTATGGGCAAGCATACTTTATTTAAAGTGCCAGTACTGAAGCAGTTGTTACATTGGCTAGGCATTATACCTATTAATCGCGGTGATAAAGGCTCAGTTCTACAGGCCAGTATCGATAAATTTAAGAATGGTGAACCATTATTTTTAGGGTTGTCACCTGAAGGAACACGCGATTATACTGAGAATTGGAAAACGGGGTTTTATTATTTGGCTCTAGGTGCCAAGGTTCCTATTTTGCCAGTGGCGCTTGATTACAATACTAAAGAAGTGCGCTTTTTAGACTTGGTATATCCTACTGGCGACATTGAAGTAGACTTACCAAAAATATATGAGCAATATCGTGGTGTTATGCCGAGATATCCCGAACGACTCTCGAAGCCGTTACAGGATGTCAATAATTCGGCATCCTAGCAGCCAGTTGCCTAATGACACTGCTATAAACCCTTGAAGTTTAGAACTGTGGCTGGCCGTTAGAAGCACTAACGCCACCATCAACAGGTAAATTAACACCAGTAACCATTGAAG
>JBBSUA010000344.1:0-2874 GCA_038235315.1 Pseudomonadales bacterium
CCTCAATCAAGCGTTTACTGGCATTAGATGATGAGACAGTCATCTATCTGTGTCACGATTATCCTAGCCAAGGTCGTAAACACTGTCCAACCACTACCGTTGCTGCGCAAAAATTGGGCAATATTCATATCAAAGACGGTATTAATGAGGCTGAATTTGTAGAAATGCGTGAGCGTCGTGATGCTACGCTTGAGATGCCCCGGTTAATCATTCCTTCAGTACAAGTGAATATCGATGCCGGTCATCTGCCTGAACCTGAAGCTAATGGTACTCGATATCTTAAAGTACCTATCAATACACTTGGCTAATATGATTGGCTAATACAACTGGATGGCTAAATGAGCTAATAATATTGATAAGCCGTTGCCTGTATCTTTAATGAACGGCAGATAGATACCGTGTTACGCCATTCGACTGTACTTATAATGGAAAAAACTATGAATCCTTACGAGCGCTATGTATTACCAAAATTGATTGACGTTACCTGTAGCATGGGTAATGTGATGAAGGCGCGCTCCAAAATCGTACCGCAGGCAATGGGTAAGGTGCTAGAAATCGGCATCGGTAGCGGTCTCAATTTGCAGTTTTATGATCCAGATAAGGTTTCTTCTATCGTCGGTGTTGATCCAGCCGCTCAGATGCAGCCCTTGGCACGTAAGCGCGCAGATGCTATTAATATTCCAGTCGATATAGTCGCTGTTGATGTGCAGGGTATTCATGCTGAGACTGATCAGTTCGACACTATTGTCATGACTTTTACCTTATGTAGCATTGCTGACCCGATAGCAGCGCTCAAGGAAATGGCACGTGTGCTCAAGCCCGGAGGTCGGTTATTATTCTGTGAGCACGGCTTGTCCCCAGATCCCACTATCGAACGGTGGCAGCACCGAATAACGCCTTTATGGAAGCCTATAGCTGGCGGCTGTCATCTAAATCGTAATATTCCAGCGCTCATCGAAGCGGGCGGTTTTACCGTTGAGGAGTTAAGCGCAGCGTATTTGCCCGGACCACGACTGATGACCTACCTATATAGCGGTTGGGCGCAAGTGTAGGTTCAAACATGGTCTTAAAACAATAAAAAATAAGAGATCTATTAACGTAGGAGTTATTACATGAATGAACAAAACTTTCATATCGTCTGTCCGCACTGTCAAGCAACCAATCGTGTACCAGCGGCTAAATTGAATGATGCACCGAACTGTGGTAAGTGCAGTCAGTCATTATTGACTGCCAGTCCTCATGAACTGACTGCGAATACAATTAATAAAGTCATTCAAAAAAATGAGATATTGACCATCGTAGACTTTTGGGCAAGTTGGTGTCAGCCTTGTTTAATGATGGCATCACAGTTTCAGATGGCTGCTAACCAATTGCCGCAAGTAGTGTTTACCAAGCTACAAACTGACAAATACGAGCAAGCAGCTGCGCCTTATAATATTCGCAGCTTACCAACGATGGTGGCTTTTAGGCAGGGTAAAGAAATCGCAAGGCAGTCGGGTGCATTATCTAGCGGACAGATTGCACAGTGGGTACAAAGCTTGCAATGATAAGAATAGATATAGCTTGGGTCTTACTTTAAGTCTAAAAAAATCCAGTACTTTGATAGCGTACTGGATTTTATAGTTCTCGAACGACTTTTTAACGCATTAGACTAAAGGACAGCGTCATTACTCACCATAAATCTTGATGCCATTAGCAAAACTGCAACGCTGGATACGAGCGGATTGAACAATAGCGTCACGCTCACCATAAAGCCGTGATAGTTTGGCATCACGACCTTTAGTATCGTTGCTTTTACCGACTCCAAAGCTAATATTAGGTGAAATACCCCAACGCCCTGCAGAGATACCGACACCCACACCTGAGGTGGACAAAGTCGATTTCTCGTTCCGAGTCGCCTCAACATAAGTATTGATGCGACTGTATTCTTGACCAAGCGCTTGGCAATCATAACTTTGATAGGTGCTAGGAGGCACATATTGCGGCGTTAAATTGCCGCTAGTCGCACAGCCTGTAAGACCAAAAACGCCTACTGCTGCCAATAATGTTGCTGTGGTAAGTGTTTTCATATGGGCTCCATAAAGCGATAGCAGTGCACTTTAAAATAGTGTATTTATTTAAGATAGCAAAAATAAGTGGCTCACGATACAAAAAATAGGGGCAAGCTACTAAAATACCTAGCAATAGGTTTATTAGGCTTAAATAAAGTTTATAACGCGTTAAAATAAGTTCCCAGGCTTGGTGAATGCCAATATGACAATACCAATATAAGCAATCGCAGCGATGAGAATACCAATTTTACTTTGAGACGGTGTCGCATGGTTGTTAAAGGCTTTGACACTGGCACTAATCGCTGCTACTAATAAAATAATCTTCGCAAACACCCACTGTACAGGGGCATTGACACTGACTAGCTGCATCAGCATCCATAAACCTGAGGCGATAATGAGTGCATAAACAATGTGGTTAGCAATTTTAATCGGACGTGGCGCTCGTCTATTGGCGCTTAAAACAAGATAGCTTTGATATAAAAATAGCACAATCACTATTAATGCCAAGAGCGTGTGTAGATGTTTCATTAAGTAGGATTCCCTTTACCGCTAGATTTTGTAACATTTAGAATTGCAGAATGAAATAGAGCGCTTACTTATTTTTTCCTGCGCATAATGGACTGTCGGGACTTTGTTGCTGTGTCTGCCATTCATCAGGTGTGTACGCATGAATAGCGAGGGCATGTACTTGACCACCCTGCGATGTTAATAAAGGATTAACTTGCTCATAAACCAACTGATGACGAGCAACCAAACGCTTAGTTGCAAACAAGCTACTAACGATGGTGAGCTTAAAGTGGCTCTCTTTACCTTCAAAATAACC
>JBBSUA010000345.1:0-2874 GCA_038235315.1 Pseudomonadales bacterium
CGTTGGCATACGGGGATCGTCCCATCCGTCAACGATACCTTCGTCAACCAATTGCTTCAACTTACGCTTGCTGGTCAATGTATGATCGACATTTAAACGTGAGAACTCATACTGATGTGGTGGCTGTTCAAAACCAATTTTGGCAACAATCCAATCATAAAAAGGACGATGATCTTCAAACTCTAACGTACATATTGAGTGGGTAATACCTTCAAGCGCATCTGATAACGGATGAGCAAAATCATACATCGGATAGATGCACCATTTATCACCAGTCTGATGATGCTCTTGATGCATGACACGATAAATAATAGGGTCGCGCATATTCATATTGGCATCAGACATATCAATCTTGGCACGCAAAACGACTTTACCTTCAGCGTACTTACCGTCTTTCATGTCAGCGAACAGCTTCAGATTGTCTGCAACACTAGCATCACGCTGTGGTGATGGTTTGCCTGCCTCATTGAACGAGCCACGATTGTCTTTAATTTGTTCAGGCGTTTGTAAATCAATATAAGCATCGCCTTGTTCGATTAACTGCACAGCCCATGCATGTAATTGATCAAAGTAGCTAGACGCATGTAACGCCTCGCCTGCCCACTCAAAGCCCAACCAATGCACATCTTTTTTGATATTATCGATATAGTCTTGTTTTTCAGCGGTTGGGTTGGTGTCGTCATAACGCAAATGGCAGATACCATCGAACTCTTCAGCCACGCCAAAATTTAAGCAAATCGACTTAACATGGCCCAAATGCAGATAACCATTAGGCTCCGGTGGAAAGCGCGTTACTATCTGCGCATACTTTTGGGCTTTGATATCTTCACGAATGATATTGCGAATAAAATCATTTTTTGGTTCGCTCTTAGCTTCGTTCTTAGTTTCAGTGTTGTTAGATTTTTCACTCATTTAGTATTGCTCCTAAGCAATTTATTAATTTATGGCGCCTATCATCATGCGCTATATAAAATTTGAGAATAAAATAAGAAAAATTATTGGTTAAAATTATAATGAGGAAAGAAAGTTGCGTTATTCTATCAGCTTTTACAAACTCATTAACAGCCGGATACATGACAGACGACAAAAAAGCCGTTAGACTAACCCTAACTTTTTATCAACCACTCACCACAGTGCCATTTCAGGCGCTGCAATTAGAAAGGATTACACTATGGTAGATATGCCAGTAGTACAACTCGACACCAGTATGGGTGCTATCGTTATCGAACTTAATGAAGAAAAAGCACCGAAAACGGTAGAAAACTTTTTAAATTATGTGAAATCTGGTCAGTATGACGGTACTATTTTTCACCGCATTATCGACGGTTTTATGATTCAAGGTGGTGGAATGGATGCCGAAATGAATGAAAAGCCGACTAATAAGCCCGTTGAAAACGAAGCGGACAATGGTCTAAAAAACAACGCCGGTACAGTTGCTATGGCGCGTACTCAAGATCCGCATTCAGCGACTAGCCAGTTTTTTGTTAACGTAAAAGACAATGACTTCCTTAACCATACTGGCAAAAATGCGCAAGGTTGGGGTTATACCGTTTTTGGTAAAGTAACCAGTGGTATGGACGTTATTGAAAAAATGAAAGGTGTACCAACAGGTCGCTTCGGTATGCATGCTGATGTGCCAAAAACACCGGTCACTATCAACTCTGCAACCATCATTTCAGAATAGATATCTCTGATCAGTTAGTTCGAATAGTGTTTAACCCGCCATCAAGGTTAAGATAAATGCAAACATTTAATCATCTGATAACGACCCGCCCTCATGAGGTTCGGCAAGTAGTGATTAGCGATTTGCATTTATCGTCAGATGAGCCTGCCTTAGTGCAGGCTTTTTTGGCTTTACTTGACGACTGCCTTGCTTTGCCAGCGCTCAAGCGTCTATTTATATTAGGCGATTGGTTTGATGTCTGGCTTGGCGATGACGCTTATTTGAGTTTATCAGAACAAGAACGGCAGACACATTGGCTAACGCCGCTGATTGCTAGACTTAAGCAGCTACGCATACTGGGATGTGAGATTTTAGTGATGCATGGCAACCGTGACTTTTTATTAGATCAGCTATTCTGTAATCTGTTCGGTGGTGAGCTGATTTATGAGCCTTACTCAATAACCGTTGGTAAGCAGAGGTATCGGCTTGAGCATGGCGATGCGTTGTGTACTGATGATAAAAAATATCAACTCTTTCGTAAGGTGATGCGTCACCCTTTTACTAAATGGTATTTGCTCAATAAGTCTTTAGAGAAACGAATGGCTATCGCCGATAATATTCGCTCAAAAAGTAGGCGCAATAATACTAAAAAAGCCGCTTATATCATGGATGTCAATGAAGCTGCCGTGAATGAAGTGCTGTATAAATTTGATGCGCTGCTACATGGTCATACTCATCGCCCCGAAATCCATCGTAGCGATGAAGGAAAAAGCCGTTATGTGCTTGGTGATTGGCGACTGCTCGATAAAGAATTACGCCAGCCGAAAGCTAGTGCAGTGATTGGCGTTGTTACTACTGATACTACTGAACTTGATACCGACTTCAATAATGATAATGCAGAGTTCGATTTGGTTGAGTTTAGCTTTTTGTTAAGATAAAAAAGTGTTGTCTTAAAACCTTCAACATCATCATATTGTATGTTGCAACCGTCAATTCTGAAGTTCAATTCCGCAACTAGTATCGACCAATTCTTAGTTCAGAGCCTTTAATCCTGCTTTTGCAATCTGAACATCTTGACTGCTACTGCCACCACCTACTCCAATGCCACCAACCACTACGCCATCTATATAGATAGGTAAGCCACCATCTAAGATAAGTATGTTCTCATCTAAATAACGAAGATCACCAGGAATCATCCCCTCTTTGATACC
>JBBSUA010000346.1:0-2864 GCA_038235315.1 Pseudomonadales bacterium
CGAGCGTTTTCATGATTCTGATGCTGCACTCAATGCTCATAAATCAGCAGGTAACGTGTTAGCAGATGGCGAATTACCTGTTGATTTGCCAGAAGTTACTCTAGATCTAGAAGGTCAAGACGCATTATTTATTACCCAAGTCTTAAACCAAGCGAAACTTGCCAAAAATAGCTCAGCGGCTAAAGATATGATCAAACGCGGCGCGGTAAAAGTAGATGGCGAAGTGGTCGATGCTAGCTTTAGCTTAACGGCTGGTCAAACAGCGGTTATTCAGGCTGGCAAGAAGGGATTTGCTAAAGTGACGGTGGGTTAATCCATTTACGATACTTAAAATAGATAAAGCTGGCACTGATGGTCGGCTTTATTTATTTTGAGATGTTAAAAAATATGCGTAAGCGACATTTAGATATAGATTTACCATAAAACCCTTAAGGCTGAACGATAGCCTTACGATACTGACTCGGCGACTGCCCATAATGGCGCTTAAAAGCACCGTGAAATGAAGTATCTGACGCATAGCCAACCAGTTCGCTAATCCGACTAATCGAGTATTGCTCCTCACGTAGATATCTAGCTGCTAGCCTTAAACGATAGTGACTGAGATAAACGTGAGGCGTGATGCCAATAACTTTTTTAAAGCGGTCATTAAGACCCGTACGTGACAATCCTGCCTCCTTAGCTAACAGTGTCATCGTCCATGGCTCATTCGGATAGCTGTGCATCAAGTACAATGTTTTTGCTAGATAAGCGTCTTTCAATGCAGCGAGCAGATTGGGTTGATTCTCTTCATAACTCTTGGGCTTATTAGTAGAATTAGACGCTAAATCAACCTGATGATCTTGAGATAGGTTAGTTATCTTGCTACTCATGCCGCTATCCAATTGCTCAACATAGCCACGGATACATTCAATCATCAGCATACTGGCAAGACGATTCAACATATTGATCTTACCCGGTCGGTTAAGACTTGATTCCAACTGAAAGAAACTAACCCCAATAGTGACGACTTGATGATAAGCCGAACGCTGCTGCGAAGGTGGTGGTAGGCTGGCGGGTAGGGCAGATAATAAAGGTGTCGCCATATCTTTATCGAATTGACAGCGCACAATGATAAAGGCAGTCTCAGCTGTGATCACCGTTTTGATATCGTCAGTATCTTCGTTATCAGCATAACTGTTGTCAATATTATCAGATAACCGCTCTGCTCCTCCAATATCCAAACACGTCTCACCTGTCTCATGCGTGGGCATCAAAGTGCGGCTCACTGAGGTGGTAAGTGATGCACTCGATTGACAGCGATAAGGGAGCGCTTGTGTTAGCATTATCATATTATTATCACTGACAATCTGCGTTTGCCCAGCATAATCTAATACGATCTGACCTTGAGTCACCACAATAAAGCTTAGATAATCATGCGCCAACTGCTCCAGACACCAAACATCTTTTGCGGTGACACTGATATATTGCACATTATGTAAGTGCAACTCTTCGAATAATAGACTTAAAACATCCATGTCATGCGTCTCTTAGTCTTGTTCACTACTTTAATTTTTTATCGATGCATTATTATGTTTATAGCAAGCAAAGATAATGCCCAATATCAGTGATTGTGATAGTCATAAGATACCTAAAACAGCGATAGAAATCTGCGATAAAAGTATAATTCGGGCACAAAGTGAGATTTCATTGCCAATAAGTTCGTTTTTAATCTAGCTACCTTGGCATAATTAAGCATGATTAACGAATAGCACAGTCTCTTACGGATGAGGGGAAATACAATGACGAAGCAATTAGACGCACAGGCGCTCGACATCATTAGAGCAGCGTCTGATTCCGCCTTATGGCAAGATCCCAAACGTCGCTTTTGGTTGTTTAGTCCAGCGCTACCTTTGCTTGGTTGCTTGTTTGCTCTTAGTTTGCGCGACCAAGACGGCACTGACGTTAAGAACACGGCAATCGCTTGGGCAGGCATATTGTTCATACACGGAGTCATCCCTATCGCTGATTTAATTATCGGTGACGACAACAGCAATCCACCTGAGGATGCGTTTGAGGCGTTAGAACAAGATCACTATTATCAGCACATCGCCCACGCATTTATTCCACTACAATATGTTGCTTTAGGTTTACTAAGTTATCAATATATCAAACGCGATCTACCATGGTATAACCAATTGGGCGTTGCCGTTACGGCTGGCGTGATGAACGGTGTCGCCATTAATACGGCGCACGAACTTGGGCACAAGTCTGACCGACTTAATCGGGTGTTAGCACGTATTAGTCTGGCACCAACGGCTTATGGACACTTCGCCGTTGAGCATAACTTTGGTCATCATCGCTGGGTTGCTACCCCAAAAGATCCAGCAAGTAGCCGTTATAACGAATCGTTTTGGCAGTTTTTGCCACGTACCGTATTTGGTGGGTTACGCTCGGCCATTGATATCGAGACTGAGCGGTTGGCTCGTAAAGACAAATTGTTTTGGCATACAGACAATGAGCTGTTGCAAGGGTGGGCAATGTCAGCTTTGCTCTTTACAGTAATGTACAAAGCCTTTGGTAAAAAGATTATTCCGTTCATTACTATTCAAGCTATTTATGGCTTTAGTCTATTAGAGGCGGTCAACTACCTTGAGCATTATGGTCTATTGCGAGAGCAGCGTGACGATGGTCGTTATGAGCGTACCCAGCCTGAGCATAGTTGGAATAGCAATCATGTGGTGACTAACCTATTCTTATATCAATTGCAGCGTCACTCTGATCATCATGCTCATCCCGCCCGTGTGTATCAATTATTACGTCATTTTAAGGAGGCACCGCAATTGCCTTCGGGTTATGCCAGTATGATTATACCGGCATATATTCCG
>JBBSUA010000347.1:0-2836 GCA_038235315.1 Pseudomonadales bacterium
ATGATCAAACGTTTGTTTTTTATCATAATGTAGATGACAACAGCTGGCGCTGCACAAGTTCACTCAATAAAAAGCAAGCGCCTGCCTACTGTACGGCTGATTAGACTTGAGATGCCATCAGGTTTTTGGGTCAGATGCGATGCTGTCCTCAGCCCCATTGCTTGAGTCATCGACTGGCGTAGCTTGACCTTTTAGGGCTTCGTAAAACTCACTCAAATCCAGCTTACGTGACTTATCAATATCCTCATCGAACAAGCTCTCAAGCTCAGCCATAGATGATTGAGCCGATTCAATCATGCTCGCTTCGTCATCATAGATAGCTTGCTGGCGCTCAATGAGATCATCATCGTAGTCACGAAAAGTTTGAATCGTTTCGCGAGCTTTTTCAGGTGAAATACCTAGTAATTGCAGCGACTCGCGCGACATATCGAGTGAGGATAAATAAGTCTCGCGCCAGATATGACGGACACCAACTTCACGGAGACGATAATAGTGCTGACGATCTCGGGCGCGTGCTAATACAACTAAGTTGGGATAATTGCGATGCAAGTATTGTGCAGTGGTGACTGAGCGTTCCAAATCATCCACTGCGATAATAAAGATACGGGCTTTATCAATACCCGCAGCGCGCAGAATTTCAGGGTTTTTTGGATCACCGTAATAAACTTGATTACCGAATTTACGCACGAAATCAACACGATTGGCTGAGCGCTCAATAGCGGTAAATTCTATATTGTGCATACGCAGTACGCGACCGATAATCTGTCCGACACGACCAAAGCCTGCAATAATTACCGGATGCTCATGATCAGGAATGGTGTCATATTCACGACTGGGTTTGCGCTTGGCAAAAAAAGGCTCGCCAAGTTTTTCTAATAATAAAAATGCGAGCGGAGTCAGTGCCATCGAAATAGTCACAATAAGATTGAGCGTATTTGAAAGCTCAGGTCGCAGTACGTTTTGAGTAGACGCCACACTGAACAGTACAAATGCAAACTCACCACCCTGTGCCAACGTGACCCCAAGTCGAATACTAGTAGGCCATCGGTTCCCTGAAATTTTTGCAATAGCCGCGATGACTGCAAACTTAATAAACATCAGGCCAATAGCGCAACCGATAATAAACAAGGGTTGCGCTATTATCAGCTTAACATCGGTTAACATCCCAACTGACATAAAGAACAAGCCAAGCAGTAGACCCTTGAAGGGTTCAATACTGGCTTCTAATTCATGACGATATTCTGAATCCGCAAGCAGCACCCCAGTCAAAAATGCCCCCAAGGCCATCGATAGACCGATTTGCCCCATTAGAATAGAGACGCCCATAACGATAAATAAGGCGACAGCAGTTAATAATTCTGTCGCGCCACTTGAGGCTACGAACTTAAAAAATGGTCGAACAATATAACGGCTTGCAATAATTAACCCTGCAAATACCGCAAAAACCTTAGCAAAGTAAATCAAATCATAGCTTTGCTCACGTACGCCTGATAAAAACGGAATGACTGCTAATAAGGGAATAACGGCGATATCTTGGAAGAGTAAAATAGTAAAGGCTTCACGGCCATGCGTACTTGAGAGCTGCTGCTTTTCGGTCAAAATCTGTAGCACAAAAGCAGTAGAGGAGAGCGCTAAACCAAAACCAACGATAAAAGCGGTATCTAACTGTAAGGAAAAAGCTTGATACAATATGACCATCAGTATCGTGCCAGTAAGACCGACCTGCAAACCACCCAATACAAAAATAGAGCGCCGCAAAGCCCAAAGACGTGAGGGTTGCAACTCAAGACCAATGATGAACAATAGCATCACCACCCCAAATTCGGAAAAATGCAATAAGCTCTCGGCATCGCCTGCGACGTCAAGTGCGCTCGGGCCTAATATTAACCCAGTAATCAAGTAGCCAAGAACGGTGGCAATGCCGAAACGTTTGCCAAGTGGGACAAACAGTATCGCTGCACCCAAAAAGATCGTAGCTTGTAGCATCAAATTCGGTGAGCCAGCAACGGCAGCGAACATAGTAAATCCTTAGCAATCAATAAAATAAACTATAAGAATAGTAGAATAATTATTCTGTAAAACTATCATTGAAATAACGTGGAAGGTGAGTTATTTTTTTTGATAAATCTTCCATACGTCGTTATTTGCCAGCGGATGGCTATACGCATCGTTACGGCGCTTACGTGGTGTCTGCCGGCTATCTACAATCTTAAAGTCAGGTAAGGCGTGGACAATCAGTCCAGTACGATAAAAGCGTATACGCTCAGGCTCTAGCATCTCACCCTTATTATCCCGACAAAAAACATAAGCACGCAGATCGATAAATTCACGATGAGCGACTAGTCTTGCCTCATCGTCATTGTCGAATACGGCTGCCATGCGTTCAATCTCTTGCGCAGTATAATTGCCGCACTTATCAATCAAGGCACTGACAGATCCGAAACTTTTAGATTCTTTAGCTCGAGTCTTAGTCAGATGCAAACGCTGAACATGATAAATAAATTGTGGAATCTCAAGGCTGGCGGGCAAGGGTAGATAGTCAGGGGGCATATAAGCTGCGGGGTAAAAAGCCATTGCGCGTTCAAGCAAGTTTTGCCAACGCTGCTGGTACGCTTGCACTTCTGCTAGATTGCCTTCAAAAATAGGCATATCACGAACTTGACGTAAAATATCAGGCGGAAACTGATCATTACGAAAGCTGGCAATATCCTCTTGCAAGGTTGACAGCAAAACTTTGGCCTGTTTTTTGCTTTGTTTTGAATCAGAGTCAGCAGTAAGCCCTTCTATATTGCTATCAATATAGTCAGGAGCAACGAAAGGGGCAGAACGTCTAGAC
>JBBSUA010000348.1:0-2817 GCA_038235315.1 Pseudomonadales bacterium
AATCAAAGCCCGCGAAGCTGATGTGAATAGCGCAAACGTCAGTGTTGAAAGTGCCCGCGAGGATGTCAAACGCTATCAGGGCTTAGTCGCTATCGGCGCAGTCTCTAGAGCTGAAGTTGCCCACGCCGAGGCAGAGCTTGCAAAAGCAAAAGCGGGTGTACAACAAGCTGAAGCCAACCTACAAATAGCCCGTGAAGCCAGTGAAAAAACGACAGGTAGCCGTTCATCACTCGATGCCAATATCAAAAACGCTGAAGCGAGCGCTAAGCAAGCGCAAATTAATTTGGATAACGCAACTATTACCGCACCAGAAGCGGGACAGTTAAGCCAAGTCAGCGTTAAAGTTGGTCAATTGGTTAACGCCGGTACTCAGCTAATGTACATCGTTCCGAAGGGCGTTTGGATCATAGCCAACTTTAAAGAGACCCAAGTTGCCAATATGACTATCGGTGAGGCTGCTACGGTTCGCGTTGATGCGCTTGGTGGTGCGACATTTAGTGGTCGGTTAACTAATATCTCACCAGCAACTGGTAGTGAGTTCAGTGCTGGAGCCGCTAATCCAGCTACTGGGAATTATATCAAAATTGCACAGCGTATTCCGGTACGTATCGATTTGGACAAAAACCAGCCACAACTTGCACAGTTGCGTCCCGGCATGTCGGTTTCGGTAGATGTTGACACTGATAAGCCATAAAAAAGCCACTCTATATCCTTATTAAAAAGGCTGTTAGAGTGGCACGCTTTTCAAATCTATATCTCTTTTATTGTGAGCTTACTATAACGGCTTATGGTAATAGACGCTTAATCTGCCAACCTGTGTTGCCAGCATCTTGAGTATAAACAATACGATCATGCATCCGATTGGCACGACCCTGCCAAAACTCAATCTGCTCTATAGTAATCTCATAGCCACCCCAAAATTCTGGCGTCGGTACTGGTTTACTCTCTGGATAATCGCTTTGCAATGATTCAAAGGTTTGTTCCATCACCTCACGACTAGCAACTACCCCGCTTTGTGGTTGACTAACCCACGCACCTACTTGGCTATCATGCGGACGCTTTTGAAAATATTCAGCAGATTTAGTCGCGTCGATCTTAGCAATATGACCGCTAATACGTACTTGCCGCTCAAGCTCATTCCAAAAGAACAGCACCTCAGCGTTAGGGTTTTCAGCGATATCTTGACCCTTGGCGCTTTCATAATTAGTATAAAACACAATACCGGTTTCAGTAATCTCACGCATAAGTACGATACGCACACTTGGCTTGTTATCAGCACCACAAGTCGCCAAACTCATCGCATAAGGCTCTTTTACCTTTTGTCCAGTAGCTTCATCGATCCAAGCTTTTAACTGCTCAAAGGGAGAAACGGGTAACGACTGCTGATCGAGAGTACCTTTTTCATATGATAAACGCTGATCCGTGAAGTCCATGCTCATAGCTATTTCCTATTAGTACTTATTTTATGGTGATGGTCTTGGTTATAAAACCAATCTTAACCTAAAACTGTTTTGATATGGTCAGCTAAATCATTGGCCATCACATCGCATTCTATTTCATCATCTGACTCAACCATGACTCGAATCATCGGCTCAGTACCTGATTGACGAATGAGCAGACGGCCACGACCTTCTAAAGTAGCACGCGCTTTATCAAAAGCAGCCACTAACTCGTCATGAGCAAAAGGGTCTTGCATGGTGGCTAAGCGCACATTGACCAGCTTTTGTGGTAATACTTCAAAACCTTCAGTCAGCGCACTTAAAGCTTTATTTTGCGCTTGCATGACTGCCAGTACTTGCAGGCCAGCTATAATCGCGTCCCCAGTCCGACTTTTATCTAAACATAAGATATGTCCTGATGGCTCACCACCTAGTATCCAACCGTTAGCATCTAGCTCTTGCATTACGTAGCGATCGCCAACTTTTGCACGAGTAAACCCAATACTGGCAGCTTTTAATGCCAACTCTAGACCCATATTGGTCATTAACGTACCGACTACGCCTGCTGTAGGTGTCTGGCTTTGAGTTGCCAGTACATAAAGAATACCATCACCATCGACTAAGTTTCCGGCCTCATCTACCATCACAATACGATCACCATCACCATCAAGCCCAATCCCAACATCTGCTTCATGCTCTAGCACAGCCTTTTGTAAGCCTTCAGGATGAGTCGATCCGCAATCCGCATTGATATTGATACCATCAGGTTGATTATTGATGGCAATCACTGTAGCACCAAGCTCACGCAATACTCTTGGCGCCACACTGTAGCCTGCACCATTGGCACAATCTACCACGACAGTTAAATGGCTCAAATCATATTGATAAGGAAAGCTTCCCTTGCAAAATTCAATATAACGCCCTTTTGCATCATCAATGCGGTTATTTTTACCTAATCGTGCGGGATCATCAATAGACATGAGCGAATCACTACTAACATTTATAATGGCGGTTAGCTTGTCATTGATTGCATTTTGCATCTCATCTGTCAGTTTTTTGCCATCTGCTGAAAACAGCTTGATGCCATTATCATAATAAGGATTGTGTGACGCTGAGATTACAACGCCAGCATTGGCATTGAAGCTACGAGTCAAATGGGCAATAGCTGGTGTCGGTAATGGACCTAGCATGTGAACGTCTACTCCAGCCGCATTGAACCCAGCTTGTAGCGCCCCTTCGATAACATAACCTGAAAGCCGAGTGTCTTTACCGATAACCACACTAGGCTTACGCGCTGGAGTATCATTATTTTCTATTAATACCTGACCAGTGACATAACCTAGCTTTAAAATAAAGTCAGGGGTAATCGGTAATTGAC
>JBBSUA010000349.1:0-2809 GCA_038235315.1 Pseudomonadales bacterium
ATGAGGGGCAACTTCCTGAATGGATAAACTAGTGATGGGTGATGTTGATTTTACTCCCTTCTCATCCATCCATTCGCCTAATTGCTTAGAGGAGCTGACATAGACAATACGACCCAGACCTGCCCAAGCATGCGCAGCTGAGCACATCGCACAATGCTCGCCTGACGTATAGACCACTGCTTTTGCACGAGCTTCTAGCGTCATATTCTCTGCCGCCCAACGTGCTACGGCAATCTCAGGATGATAAGTCGCATCGACTGTATTGACGCGATTGCGATCTTCATTCATTACGTTGTCGTCAGCATCGACCAGCACACTTCCAAAAGGCTCATCGCCCGCCGCTAAAGCTTCAGCAGCAAGCTCGATACAGCGACGTAAATGCTTCATGTCATTATCAGTTATCACGGTTTATCATTCCTATCATTTTATTTTAGTATGATTCTTTAATACTTTATGATGGATTACCTTTATTCATTGCGTCAACGACTGGCGGCATAGGCTTAGGTCGTTTACCTTCAGCCTGTAGCTCCTTGGTAGTCTTAGCATCCATCGATAGTCCAGCAATCAATGCCAACTCTTTGACCGGTGTGCGAACCCGTGTCGCAAAACTGACCGGTACCATACGTGCAAACTCATAGATATGCAGATAAGACTCTTCACCACCCTCAAAATCTTCATCATCTTCGAGACGAATCGCACCAATCTTTGCCAAGTCAGTGAGCATTTCGTTCTCCTCAACGCTCAGACGGCAATCAGTGATACCAAATCCAGTCATAAAACCATTAGACCACTGTTTCAGTGCCATTACTCTCTCGTACAAGTCATGTTCATCATCAGGCACTAACGGAGTAAAGGCGTAGGCATCATCCTTATCCTTGAGCTGAAATACCGTGTCTTCTGCTTCTTCTGTCAATAAAGTTAAGGCAGGCTCTGGCAATGCCTCAAAGCTCAATTCGCTCAATACTGTCGCCCAGCCTTCCTCATCGGGCGCGTTGCAAGCAGTCATCAGACCAGTCATTAAGCCATGTAGCTCACTGATAGTCACATCAGTCCACTCTTCAAACGCAGTAGACCAAGTGTTCCAGCCAGAGATGTGATCATTCATAAGAGTTATCCCAGTTATTAATTAATATAATTTTGCATACAAGATGCAGGTTAATGGTTGTAATTACTTTGTTGATATAGATATTATGCGGTCACCTATGGCATTATTAAATGCATAAACCAAAATACATCTATACAGCACTTTTTAAGGATACCAACGGATTATGTATGATCAACTAAAAGACTTAGAAAAAACGATACTCAGTATCAAAAAACAGCATCAGTTGGTTTGTGCTGAGCTTAACCACCTTAAACAGCAACCTCATATTGATCCAAAAGAGTCCGCTGCACTTAAGGATCAGCTCGCCAGTAGTATTGCTGAGCGTGATGCCGCCAAAAAACAAGTGACTGAGCTGGACAAGCGCTACCAAAGTCTGGCTGAGGCACATCATATGATTGGTGAAGAACAGGATAAATTGCATAAGCAAGTGGCTGACTTACAGCAGCGTCATAACGATTTTGAGCAGCACAGCAATGAGTTGCAACAGCAAAATAAAGCGTTTAAACAGCAAGTAAGCGATATCCAACAACAAAACCGCGACTTACAAGAAAAGAACCAGCTTGCTGCAGAGCGTACGCAAGTAGTGCTACAGCGTTTAACTCGCATCGATCAAACAGATAGCCAATAGTTATTGATTATCAGCCACTAAATGTTAGCCGAGTCGACTGCTCTCTTTATGGCATTGTACGCCCTTATTACTCTCATACCCTATAGGATCTTCTATGACCGATAATCACACTGACGCGAAAAGCTTACAGCATCAAAGCTCAGCCACAAACCAAGCAAAAGATACTGAAAATAATACTAATAGCCAGCGCACTCAAGCCCAAAAGGTAAACCCTAGTAGTTTGACGGCAGACCGTACAGTAGCCAATGTCAATAAAAAACTAGTAAAAGCGCCTGAGCCGCAAATGAAGAAAGTTGATATTGTTATCGCTGGTATTACCTATCCAATTTTTTGCCCCGTAAACGAAGAAGAAGAGTTACGTTCAGCGGTTTATGATATTAACAATTTTATGCTAGATCTCAAAAAAGATGCGCCGAACTTAGCTCAAGAAAACTTATTGGTATTATGCTGCCTAAACCTACATGAAAAAATCAGTACTAACAAAAAATCAGATACCAGTCGTCTGTATGAAGGTAAGCAAACAGCAGCGCTGTTGTCCAAAATTAGGAATGATGCTCAGTCTATCTTATAGCGTAAGCTAAAAATAAGACCGTCTATCGGTAGCTCTTACCTGCGTGAAAATCAGCCTGATGTTCATAATTACAGAAGAATAAGGTGTCATCTTTTGCTATATCGACATCAGTAGACTCAGGATCTAGCGCTTTAGTTTCGAGAACACCGCGATACTCAGCTAAGCTGTGTCCACAAAAATTGCAGTTACGCGGAGTGGTCACATCACCTTTTTGTGGCATCATGCTTTTTGGTGCACGGGGATACATAATTTTATAAAAGATCCACATGCAGATCCAAACGATGATAATTATGAATACAATAGCAAACACGGTAGCGCTCCTTCGAGTAGCGTTCAATAATCTGTGTATATGATATAAAGTTTACTGTAAATTACGCGCTTAGCAAAGGATCTATTGACATAAAAAACTGGCTTATCGTAGCCAGTTTTTTATGTGGTTTTTTAGCAAAAAAGGTATGGGATAACTGATATAGTTGATACTTAATAAAACGAATACATCGGGTTA
>JBBSUA010000350.1:0-2804 GCA_038235315.1 Pseudomonadales bacterium
AAAGCTATTTGCAAAGTTACTCATAATATTCATCTATTGTTATTGGGAGATACACGACCAAAAAGTGCTGATAATTGGGTTAGATCTGAGGTAAATAGTGCAGTCAGTTTAGCCCAAAGTGGGGCTAAAAACTACGGACAATTACAAATTCAGTAACCTTTAAATAAAGGCGACTGAGCGGTTTTTCCGCACTTGCTATGCGATTTTTTCACTTTTCGACGCTACGGTAATTTTATCTCAGTGGCTCTATATTATTCCCGAAGTCTACTGGCTATATAAGGGCACACATTCTATAAATCAAAAAAGCACCTACTTTATAAGTAGATGCTTTTATATCAATATGGTTTCAAAGATGATTGAACGATATTATCAACAGGCATCATCAATGACACTTATGAGAACTCTAATTCGCTCTCGAAGCTTTTTAGGTTATGACGCGCCATTGCAAGATTAGACTTTTGGCGATCAAGCACTAAATACAAGAACAAATTATCATTACGTACTAATGGGCGTAACAAGTGATACTGTTTACCTAAAGTGATGAGAATATCTTCAATGGTTTCATTGAGACCTAAAGCTTCTGCAACTTTACGCTTAACCCTAATAACCTCAGTGTTACCCGCAGCGGCAAGCTCAAGATCGATACCTGTACCTAAGGTGGCAAGCGCCAATCCAGATTCAGTATCTACCAGCGCTGCTGCAATAAAGCCGTCAATTTCATTTAATACATCGAGTGATAACTTAGCCATACTCTTGTTCCTTAGTTGTAAGAATCATAACGTTTTATAAGTAATTAATATGAGTAGCCGATATAAGTAACTAATATAAGAATAAGGGTTAGTCACTATTGATGACGTGATTGCCTAGAAGTGACTGCATTAAAGTGATTATTAATATTATAGGGGTTAATACAAACCTATAATGAATACCCAGTAAATGAATCCCTATTCCTTAATACATATACTTTATAATATAATTCATAAATTACTAATCAAAAATCATATTATAAAATAAGAGATACCCATTAAGTGCTACCCCTATAGCATAAAGCCATATATTCATTAGCTTAACTACTTTAGTAACTCAATTATTTAATTAGAAATTTATAATATCACAACCATTAAACCGTTAGCTCTACAATTGTTAGTTTTATCACTATAGATAGCCATATTTATGTTACAAAAAATTTGCCTTCGATATCGCTAAGTATTTAGATATTTGATCACGTAGGCTTTTCTTGGAAAAGCACCCCTTATTTTACCCTTAAATAGAAAATGAAGAGCCGCAACCGCAAGTCGTGGTGGCATTAGGGTTTTGTACGACAAAGCGCGCGCCCTCTAATCCTTCCGTATAATCGACGGTTGAGCCTTGCAAGTACTGATAGCTCAGAGAATCAACAACTAAAGTCACATCGCCGTTATCAAAATTGGCGTCATCTTCGTTCAAATCATTGGCAAAGTTAAAGCCATAAGAGAAGCCGGAGCAACCGCCACCAGTGACATAAACTCGCAGCATCAAGTCGCCATCTCCTTCTTCTTCACGCAAACGGCGCACCTTCTGTGCGGCACTATTGGTGAGATTTAAGACAGTAGGATCTATAGGCTGGTCTGAGCTTGGGTTGTATTGGAGTGTTGAATTGGTCATGGTTACCTCAGTGGCTAATGCTTCACTGCCTGATGTCAGTATAGTGTTGGCAGTATATCATAATTGGGGCGCTAGTTGATTTGTCAAGGTCTATCGATAAGCTCATCTGCCAGTGTTGAAAATAGCTTACTCCGCCTTCATTAAAGGCTCAAAAATGAAATAGTTATTTAATCGTTTGCCTATCGGGCACGCGTTTGAAATAATAGTCGCCAATTATTATCCAGCGGTTTACCTTTTATTAGCAATAGTACTTTATTGAATAATACCTTACTAAAGAGGCTTTAAGATACTTTTGCCGCCTATTTTTATAACCTTTAAGTCATATTTTTAACTGCCTTTCCCAAAACTCTTGAGACAAAAACCCCTATGATCGAATTTAAAGACGTTAGTGTTCGCCGTGATGGTCGTGAATTATTTGCAGGTGCTAGTTTTCAGCTACACCCTAATCACAAAATTGGTCTCACTGGCAATAACGGTACCGGAAAATCGACCCTCTTTGCACTATTATTAACGCAGATGAGCACGGGTGATACTGAAGTCACACTTGATAAAGGTGAAGTTAATATTCCTGAGAGTTGGCATGTGGCTCATATGGCACAGGAAGTGGGTGCTACTACGCAGTCAGCGATTGATTACGTGTTGAGTGGTGATGAGCAGTGGTTTACGATCAATGAAGCATTAAGCGATTTAAGCACCGTTAGTGATGAGCAAATTGGCATTTTGCATCAGCAGTTTGATGAAATAGATGGCTATCGTACGCCTACCAAGGCGGCACAGATTATGGCTGGTCTTGGCTTCAATACCACACAACATGAGCTGCCTGTAGAAGGGTTTTCTGGTGGTTGGCGCATGCGTTTAAACTTGGCTAAGACCTTGATGAGTCGTGCTGACTTGATGCTACTTGATGAGCCGACCAACCATTTGGACTTGGATGCGATTCTCTGGCTTGAGACTTGGATTAATGCATTTACGGGTTTGGTTATTGTGATCTCCCATGATCAGGCGTTTTTGGATGCTACTGTAGGCCACATCTTGCATGTGGAACAACAAAAAATCACCCTTTATACGGGTAACTATCAGCAGTTCATTCGTACGCGTCATGAGCGTATGGCACAGCAGCAGCAAGCTTTTGAGAAGCAAGAAGCAACTAAGGCACATTT
>JBBSUA010000351.1:0-2802 GCA_038235315.1 Pseudomonadales bacterium
GGTGATGAATACAATGAATTCGTCGACCTATTCATTCAAGCCGTTAAACGTCGTTGGCCAGAAGTATTACTACAATTTGAAGATTTTGCCCAAGGTAACGCCACACCCTTATTAAACAAATACCGTGATCAACTGTGTTGCTTCAATGATGACATTCAAGGCACTGCTGCGGTGTCAGTCGGTACCTTGATAGCCGCGTGTCTAAACAAGGGTCAAAAACTCAGTCAACAAAGAATAGCCTTTTTAGGGGCAGGATCAGCCGGTTGTGGTATCGCCGAACATATCATTCGCCAAATGCAGCGTGAAGGCTTATCTGAAGCGCAAGCGCGTAGCCAAGTCTTTATGGTCGATCGTTATGGCTTACTCACCGACAGCATGACAGAGCTACAAGCCTTCCAAATACCACTAGTGCAAAAAGCATCAGCGACTGACCATTGGGATAAGAGTCAAAAACCCGGTTTAGCACAAGTGGTTAAAGAAGCAAAAATAACCGTCTTATTTGGCGTAAGCGGACAAAAAGGTTTGTTTACCCAAGAGGTGATCGAAGCCTTATGTGTTAATACTGAGTATCCCATTGTATTACCGCTGTCCAACCCAACGTCTCGTGTTGAAGCCACCCCACAAGAAATAACCAACTGGAGCCGTGGCAAAGCTATTATCGCTACTGGCAGCCCCTTTGCTCATACCACCTTTGAGGGTCAGACGTTTGAAGTGTCTCAATGTAATAACAGTTATATCTTTCCCGGTATTGGCTTAGGTGTCTTAGCCTCACGGGCGACGCGCATCAGCGATAATATGCTCATGGCGGCAAGCCAAGCCCTTGCCGATATCTCAATGGAGTATGACAAAGCACCCGGTGCCATATTACCGCCACTTAAAGTCATCAGAGAGATCAGTGAAAAAATAGCCAGTGCTGTTGCCCTGCAAGCGGTTGAAGATAAATTGGCATTACCTATAACGGCAGAGAATTTCGAACGTCGATTGCAAGCCAATTTCTGGTTGCCCAAATACCGCAGTTATCGCCGTACTTCTTTCTAACGCTATAAGATACAGATAAAGGGCCGGGTGTTACTGTTGATAGTAGCATTGGGCCCTTTTTTTTACTTTTGATTTAACCTTGATTTTGGCTGCTATAGTGAGCGATGCTGAAAAAACTGTGGAGATAAACTTGGTAAACTAACGACTCGATAAAAGTTTTACTGTGACTAAAAAATCAGAGCTATAGTACGAATTTGACGGCAGGAATCAAATAATCACAATAGTGATACAAGGAATAGTCATAATAGAGTTATTATAAGATGTATTTTAAATGAATGTTTAGCAACGATGCTATGAAACGTTTCATAGCCAATTGAAACAGGGTTGCTAAATAGGCGTAATACATTTATTAATCAACTCAGATCCCAAAAAAGAGAAATATTATGGCTACCGCACAAACTATAGCAATCGTCAAAGCAACCGTTCCTGTCCTTGAAGAGCATGGAACAGCGATTACTACCGTATTTTATCAGAACATGTTTGCCCATCATCCTGAGCTATTAGACATCTTTAATGAGACCAATCAAAAGCTAGGGCGCCAACAAACGGCATTGGCAACAACCGTGTTAGCCGCCGCTAAGCATCTTGAGCATTTAGAGGCGCTACTACCACAAGTGACTGAAATAAGTCATAAGCATCGTGCCTTGCAGATCCTACCAGAGCATTATCCTATCGTCGGTAAGCATTTACTAGGGGCTATCAAGGAAGTGCTTGGTGAGGCAGCGAACGATGACATCATCAACGCTTGGACAGAAGCTTATGACGAAATTGCTGACGTCTTTATTCAACTTGAAGACGGCCTGTACAAAGAGGCAATGTGGCAAGGTTTTGCAACCTTTAAAGTAGTTAACAAGGTAGCAGCGGCAACCGATATCGCCTCCTTTACGGTAGTACCAGTAGACGACAATCAGCAGATTGACTTAAGCAAACTTAACTTAACGGCAGGGCAGTACATCACCGTAAAAACCGATCCGCAAGATAGTGATCATCTCGCCCTACGCCATTACTCTTTAAACTCAGTCACTACCGATAAAGGGATTCAGTTTGCTGTTAAAAGGGATAATCGTAATGGTCACTATGGGTTAGTCTCCAATTATCTACATGATGAGTTACAAGTAGGCGAGACGGT
The DNA here is from genome assembly GCA_038235315.1 of Pseudomonadales bacterium. GTDB lineage: Bacteria > Pseudomonadota > Gammaproteobacteria > Pseudomonadales > Moraxellaceae > Psychrobacter. The sequence continues at coordinate 2,168 of JBBSUA010000351.1, forward strand.
TCTATTATCTGCGCCAGCGGGCGATTTTGCTCTCAATAAAGCGCTCATACAACAAAACGATATGCCACTAGTATTTATTAGCGCGGGTGTCGGAATAACGCCTATATTATCTATGCTAGAAGCACAAGTAGCGGCTAATCCTCAGCGACCTATTGTCTGGGTCTATGCTTGCCAGAATAAAGAGCATCATGCCTTTGATGAATCGGTTAATCAGTTGTTAGCGTCCGCGACGAATGTGCAAAAACATATCTTCTATTTTGAAGATGGAAAATTATTAGATGAAGCCATGCTTGCCACTCTACCGAAGCCTGCTGATATTTACGTCTGTGGCTCAATGCCATTTATGGAAAGTATGATTGCTGGATTGACGACGCTAGAGCATAGCTCTGATAATGTCCATTACGAACCCTTCGGTCCTAAAATGAGTTTGCAGATAGGGTAGTCTTATAAATATAGTTTGACTCGGAAATGGTAAGTTAAACGTGAGGATAGGACGGCACTTAAGTCATATAATTGATACTTAATAAAATTGATACTTAATAAAATAGATACGTTAGGTTGTGACGCAAAAAATTTATATCAGTAGCACAGCCATATTGACGTATCGATTTTATGTCGAACTGACTATATAAACA
>JBBSUA010000352.1:0-2798 GCA_038235315.1 Pseudomonadales bacterium
ATTCGTGCTTGAGTACGTGGGGTTTTGCCCTCGACGGTAAGAAGGGATAAGCAGTGCAATACATCATCGTTTTGCCATAACGTCAGCGCCTTAGGATTGGTCAGCTCACACGAGCGTAAGTCGCGCACATAAGCATTGCGGGTGCGAGTCGCTAGACCACGTGCTAGCATCGCTTGACGAAACTCAGTCATATAGCTCGGTTCGTCATCAACGGCTAGCGCTTTGGGTTGGCGCTGCTGTACGGCGCGATCACGGCTCATAGGGTTTACTCGGAAATTACGCTTATATGTTTTTGTTTTGCTTTATGCAATCTTAATAAGTATAAAAGACAAACTATTCAAAACATGTCTGCTACATCAGATCCAATGCTGGTCTTCAATTGCTACAGTTGCATTACTACTTAAGTCGCCTGTATGCACAGTACTAGAAGGTTCAATCATCATAAAGTGTGTATCTGGATCAGCAAGCGGGCAATGTTCAACGCCTTTTGGCACAACATACATCTCGCCTACGCCAAGCTCAATACTTTTATCCCTCATCTGTAGCGTTAGTTTACCTTTAAATACGATAAACAATTCATCTTCATTATTATGCTTATGCCAAACCAGCTCGCCACTACCTTTTGCTATCTTAACCAATTGACGGTTTGATTCTGCAATAATTTTAGGTGTCCACTCTTCTGTAAATAAAGTGAATTTTTCCGCGATATTTATTTTATTCATCAGATGTCCTCTATAATGTTTATCTACTATATTACTCTAAACACCATAACGAAGTAACCTCTGCACTACGTGCTGCATATAGTGGATCAGTAGTATCTTGACTACGACCATGTTTGGGTTGAGTATCGAGACGATATTTCACTTTAAGACCCGCATTTTCAATCCAGCTTAGTAACTCGTCACGACTGCGCAACTGTAAATGCTCGGCTAAATCCGATAGAATTAACCAGACTTCTCCCTGCTCCGCCAAATGCTGTTTTGCACCCTGCAAAAACCCACGTAACATTGCGCTATTGGCATCATAAACAGCGTATTCCAATGGCGAAGTTGGCTTAGCGGGCAACCAAGGTGGATTACAGACAATCAGATTGGCTAAGGGCGTGTCAGTCGGAAACAAATCGGCTTGCTGTAACTGTACAGATAACTCTAAACGCGCAAAATTCTCGCTAGCGCAGGCCAAAGCACGTGGATTTAAGTCTGTCGCAATCACTTGTTGCACACCTCGCTGCGATAATATAATCGCCAGTAAACAAGTGCCAGTACCAATATCAAAGGCGATATTACAAGCATCAGGAAGAGATGCATCTAGCAATAGCTGTACATATTCATGACGGGTTGGCGCAAATACCCCATAATGCGGAAAAATGGATAAGCCTAGACTCTCAATCGGGACGCCTTTTGCGCGCCATTGCGCCGCACCTAACGCCCCTTGCAGGTCACGAAATGAGAGTAAGCATGACTCATCCATTGACTTATCTAACGGTTTATCCAAGCTGCCAAAAGCAGCGGTACAAGCCGCACTGACATCGGGCGCACGTCGTAATTGACTGGCATAATTAGCATCAAGCTCTAACAGCAGACGACTTAGTACACGCGAGCGTTGAGCTTGAGCTTGGCGTTGCTGATGGAATAAGTTGGGGATTTCTTTGTCAGTTACTGAGGTTTCAGCAGAGTTATGCTTCTTAGCCGATTTTTCAATCTTGCGTTGTTCAGAGCGCTCAATCCGTCGAGTAAGAGCTTGCAATAATTGCTTTGCGTTATGAAAGTCGCCACGCCATAGCATCGACGTACCTTGAGAGGCTAATCGATAGGCTTCATCAGCTGTCGTTTTGTCATCGACCAGCACAATACGCGCAGGTGGCACTTGATTGCTTTGAGACAACCAGCGGGCTTTATATAGCCTATCGTTTTCGTGCCATTCGACATATTGCTTTTCAATTGCTAACACTCAGCTTACCTTTAATGTAGAAAAATTTGTTGTTCACAAGCGACGAATGACAATTATTAAGCACTTTTTTTCTTGACCAAATAACGATAAAGCGTGACGTCCAACGGCTCGTCACTATCGCTATCTATTGCAATTTCATCAGGATCTACGCTTAAGAGTACACTGTCAGCGAGCGTTTCTTGACTCAGCAGCTCATGACCTAAGTGGCGACAGAAATTAGGGATATCACGAGTCGTGGCGGGATCAGTGGCTAACACCTCAATCACATCACCACCATCTGCTTTACGTATGGTTCTGTGCAGCATCATTACTGGCTCAGGACAAATCAGCCCTTGAGTATCTAAATGATGATGAATAAGTATATCGGCTGTTGAAGGAGTCATAAGTGTCGTATTACAAGTTGAGGTGATTATTTAATTATATTTATAATTTGTTTATAACCGTGCATTTTCAAAACTAGCTACTGGGCTTCTTCAACCGTCTCAAGCTCTTCTTGTCGCTCTAAAAAATCAAAAAAACGCTTAAAGTTAGACTTAAATAAAAATGCGACACCAAGCCAGCAAGACAGTCCTAACCATGCGGTATCTGCAAATATCAAACCGCCCACTAATACGATGGTCGAGACACCAACACTCATTATGACCATGGATGCTTGACTGAGTCGATACCGATAAATAATGAATGCATCATAAAGGGTAATAGGAATAGTAAGCGCAATCAAGGCATACGGCAGGTTAAAGAATAATCGATAGAGCAAAGTGTTGTCATGGAACATTTTTATACTGGCGATAGTACCAAATACCATAAACGCAATAATCGCCGCATAAAGCAAGTAGACGGCTATTTTA
>JBBSUA010000353.1:0-2796 GCA_038235315.1 Pseudomonadales bacterium
TGTATGTGGCTCGCAAAGAATTAGATCCAGAGACCCTTGCCAGTATTAAGTCATTGGATTTGGGTGATATCGTTGGTATTTCAGGCTATATCGGTCGCTCAGGAAAAGGCGATTTGTATGTGCATATTGAGGAGTTTAACCTACTAACCAAATCGCTACGCCCAATGCCAAATAAGTTTCATGGCTTAGCGGATGTCGAAGCTCGTTACCGCAATCGTCATCTTGATTTGATGACTAATGAGACCACACGCGATGCCTTTGTCATTCGCAGTCAAGTGATCAGCGGTGTTCGCCAGTTTATGCTCAGTGAGCGGTTTATGGAAGTCGAAACACCGATGATGCATCCTATTCCTGGTGGTGCTGTGGCACGTCCATTTGTGACTCATCATAATGCATTAGATATGCCATTATATCTGCGCATTGCACCTGAACTGTATCTAAAACGCTTAGTCATTGGTGGCTTCGAAAGAGTGTTTGAGATTAACCGCAGCTTCCGTAATGAAGGCGTATCTACTCGTCATAATCCTGAATTTACTATGGTTGAATTTTATCAAGCCTATGCAGATTTCCATGACTTGATGGACTTAACTGAACGCTTATTTAACCAATTAGCGACTGATATCTTAGGTAGCACTGAGATCACTTATCAAGAAGAAGCTATCAGTCTAAAAGCGCCGTTTGCGCGCATATCTATGTCAGACGCGATTGCTCAGTATGCCGAAGGCTTCGATATGGCACGTATCGATGATCGCGAATATCTAGCAGATTATGTTGCCAATACGCTTAGACAGCCGGTAAGAGACGTATTTGGCGTGGGTAAACTCAAGACTATCGTATTTGAAGAAACCGCTGAACATCAATTGCGTCAGCCCACTTTTATTACTGAATATCCTGCTGAGACGTCACCGCTAGCGCGTCGTAATGATGATAATCCAGAAATTACCGATCGCTTCGAATTGTTCATTGGTGGTCGTGAACTGGCTAATGGTTTTAGTGAGCTTAATGACCCTGCTGATCAGGCTGAGCGTTTTCGTGGTCAAGTGGCTGAAAAAGATGCTGGTGATGATGAGGCAATGCACTTTGATGCAGATTATATCGAAGCCTTGTCTTATGGCTTACCGCCAACAGCAGGCGAGGGTATTGGTATTGACCGCTTGGTAATGCTCCTGACTGACTCTGCTAGTATTCGTGATGTTATTTTGTTCCCGCATATGCGCCGTAAAGCTGATTAATTTTTAATAATAAATCTAAAATAATCTAAAGTGGTAACCGCAACAAGTCAGACGAAAGTGCTGGCTTTTTGCTATAATAAGCAAAGTAAATAAATTAAAATCATTTAGCACACTCATTTAATATTGGATAGATATGACGCAGCAATATCAAGTCTTAGCGCGTAAATACCGACCCAAAAACTTTCACGAGTTGATTGGGCAAACGCACGTCTCGCAAGCGCTTGTTAATGCGATAGATTATAATCGTCTGCATCATGCTTATCTTTTTACGGGGACACGTGGTGTCGGTAAGACTACTATTGCCCGTATTTTGGCTAAGTGTTTAAACTGCGATACTGGGGTTACTAGTACGCCATGTGGCGTATGCGATAATTGTGTGTCCATTGATCAAGGGCGCTTTATTGACTTAATTGAGATTGATGCGGCTTCACGTACTAAAGTTGAAGATACTCGCGAGCTGCTCGATAATGTTCCTTATGCGCCAAGCCAAGGTAGATATAAGGTTTATCTAATTGATGAAGTGCATATGCTGTCTACTCACAGTTTTAACGCGCTACTCAAAACGTTAGAAGAGCCACCCGAACATGTGAAATTTCTGCTAGCAACAACCGATCCACAAAAGCTACCGATCACTATTATCTCGCGCTGCTTGCAGTTTGTGTTGCGTCCTTTACCACAGACGCTACTCAGTGAGCATCTGGCAAACGTTCTAACTCAAGAACACGTAGAATATACTCAGCCGGCACTATGGCAGCTGGCAAGTGCGGCAAAAGGCTCAGTACGTGACGCGTTATCACTGACTGATCAAGCAATCGCTTTTGGTCGCGGCGCTTTAGATGATGTGACCGTCAATGCAATGCTTGGTTTGATTGATGCCGCTGATCTAGTGCGTTTAATCACCGATATTTATAACCATGATAAGTCTGCAGTCGCGGCTCATATTGAGCAGATGCGTGCACAGATGGTTGATGCATCTAGTATATTTGATGGGCTCGCTGAGCTACTGCATCAATTGGCGTTAACTCAGCTGCTACCTGAAGTTGCTCTCAACGTGAATGAAGCGCAAGCTCAGACTATCAATACATTAGCGCAACACATTAGTCCTGATGTATTGCAGTTATATTATGAAATAGTGATACAAGCGCGTGAAGGCATTAAGCTTGCTAGTACACCAATGCAAGCGCTTGAGATGTGTATATTGCGTTTACTGGCTTTTCGTCCCTTACCTGTTAATCAAGTATTAGATATCGTACCTAGTGATAAGTCAGAATCGGCAACTTTTATAGGTCATGTTGCAACACCAAGACATGACTTGCAGCCTTATGATAGTAATAATCAAGACGTCAATAGCGCTGACCAAGATATCAATGAATCAATAAAGTCTGATGCTGATTCTTCAAAAGAAATGTATTCAGAAACTATTCCAGATAATGATGACATTATAGATTCTGATAATAATGATTTAGAATCTAGCCTAATCACTAATTCCGAACCAATTGACGAACCAATTGACGAACCAATTGACGAACCAATTGACGAACCAATTGACGAACCAATTGACGAA
>JBBSUA010000354.1:0-2789 GCA_038235315.1 Pseudomonadales bacterium
AGTTTGAGTGAAGAGGCTTTGTCTGTTCTCGCTCAACATTTCAATACCGTGCAGCAACAGAATATCTACGAGCCTAACTTAGCCATTCATAGTCATCCTGAGTGGCAGCAACAGCATATTATCAGTGCCAATGATGATAGTGAATTTGCACCTTCTAAGATTGATTCTGCGGCATTGATTACGCTAGAGGTCTATTTGTGTCTTCCTGATGTGACCAATTCAGCATTATTGGTTAAGGTGCTACAACAGCAACTAGCCTCTTATGAAATCCCTGATTCGGTATTTACTATTACTACTATCATTTCTGATCATACCCACTCTAATAGTCACCATTCGACGATTGGTTCAAAAACATATCAGCCTAGCCAATTTATTGATGAACACCTCATTTCACTATCTAAAGCCTCCGCTCCTACCGTTTATCTCTTAATCGCAGTCGACTCACAAATAAATGAAGCGTGGATAGCCTCGTCTCTTTATGCAGAAACCAGATCTAATGTGATACCTACTGAAGCGGGTACCTTTCTTATGTTCTACAACGAAACCGCTCAAAGTATTCTTGATACTTATGATTTAAAGAATAGCGTTCGCTTTTCATTAACTAAGATTGGTGATGTCGTGCAAAACAGTGGCGCTGATGCTACTGATAGTGGTAGTGATAGGGATGTTCGTGCTAACAACAAAAATTACTACACCACTCATCTTAATAGCATAAAACAGCTGTTATTCGACAACTCATTCGTATTACCGTCATCAGATATCGAGTCACACATGACTAAAAAGAAATCAACATCCATAGAAAAAAGGCAATTAGAGTCTTCTGATAAACATTCGACTGTAATTAACCGTATGAGTGAGAATGAATTTTTTATATTATCAGACATTAATCCATCTTATCAACCTTATGACCTATCGGTATTTATGACCTTTATTGATAAGTTTATAGCGCAAGAATCTATAGTAAACGATTATAATTTAGGGCATTATATGCCAAAAAATTCTTGGATGAAGCCTTTTTTAGGTCTTGCACTATTTGTTGATTTAGCTTCTAATAGCAAACAAGAGTTAGATATTAAATTTTTTATTACTCAACATAAGCGCTGTTGTATGTTATGGCTAGCAGATTTCCCTCAAGCCTCTTAGCCGAATTCATAACGGTAAGATTACACTCGTTTTTTAAGACCACACTAGGTAGCAGGCATGTTCTCAAGATTTTTTCATTTGATTTACAACCCAAGAGTATTATTAGTTTTGGGAATCATAGTTGCGCTGGTCTTGTTATACGATTACGTACCGATAAAAACGTTCATTGTCATTGTCGGTATCTTGATAATAAGCATTATATTAGGGCTACTTGGCTACTATTTATGGAAAAAACGAAAAAAGGCATCCTCTGAATTAGCAGATCTAGTAGAAGCCAATGGTGAAGAGGTTAATGGCGATAAGGTTAATGACAATGCTACTAAAGATGAAAATGCTCAGGAAGTACAAGTACTACGTCAACAGATGCAGGATGCTATTAAGACCATTCGTAAATCAAAACTTGGGGATCAAACAGGTAAGGCCGCATTATATGAGCTGCCATGGTATATGGTTATTGGTAATCCAGCGGCAGGTAAAAGCTCAGCGGTACTGCACTCAGGTCTCAAGTTTCCATTTATGGAACAAACCAATAAACTGTCTATAAAAGGTGTTGGCGGTACTCGTAACTGTGAGTGGTTCTTTTCAACAGAAGGGATATTGCTAGATACTGCTGGACGCTACACTATGTACGAAGAAGATCGCTCAGAGTGGTTATCTTTTTTAAACTTGCTCAAAAAGAACCGATCTAAAGCACCGATTAACGGTATTATTATTGCCGTTAGTATCGCTGAACTAACAAAGAACGATCCCAGTTATGCGCTCGATTTGGCCAAAAATTTGCGTAGCCGCGTGCAAGATTTGACTGAACAGCTTGAAGTGTATGCGCCAGTCTACGTTGTATTTACCAAAATGGATTTGGTTTCAGGCTTTCGCGATTTTTTTCATGATTATGAGCAAGATGAGCGCGAACAGGTATGGGGTGCAACCATTCCTTATCCTGAAGACCCTGATAATGTGAACGTTGCAGATATATTTGAAGATCATTTCGGAGTGTTAGTCAATGGTCTAAAGGATCTAAGCACTACCAAACTGTCGCTACGTCATCAGCGTACAGTCTCACCAAGTCTTATGACTTTTCCAATGGAATTCCAAGCATTACGTCCTATGATCAGAACTCTGATGCATGCTTTGTTCGAGGACAATCCTTTTCAGTTTAAGCCTATATTACGTGGGTTTTATTTCACTAGTGCCTTACAAGACGGGCAAGTCAATAGTCAGATGACTTTAAAAATGGTACAAAACTACGATCTAAGACCCCCAGCCGTTCCGCTAAATACTCAACAAGAAGTAGAAGATAAACCCTATTTTTTACATGATTTGTTTTCGAAAGTTATTTTAAAAGATAAGCATTTAGTCAAGCAGCATAAGAACCGCAATAAGCGTAGTCATAAGGCAATAGCGACTCTAGTAGCAGTCATTGCTTTATGTGTTGCCATCGGTTTATGGACATGGTCATATGCCAATAATAAGCAACTGACTGAGCGTGTACAGGCAGACTTGCAACAAGTTGCGGACATTCAGAAAAACTCGAATGGCGATCTACAGTCGCAGCTTGAGTCTTTAATTATTTTACAAAGTCGTATAGAGCAGCTTGAAGGTTACGATGATGATCGCCCTATATCATTGAGCTTTGGTCTGTATCAAGG
>JBBSUA010000355.1:0-2778 GCA_038235315.1 Pseudomonadales bacterium
TAACAATAATAGCGCCATTACTATTTGTACCAGTAGGCTTGCTTGGGTAATGAGGTCTACAATATTTAATGATTCAGGCATGGAATAAACTCACGATAATGAACAACTTACAGGATAATCGCTGCAACCTTGTATTAACCCGCTAGTGTACTGCTAAATAAAGTAAATATCATTATTAAAGTGTTAAATGTGTACTCAACGGTCTTTTTATCAAAAATGTAATGACAAGTTTAAAAAAATATAATATGGTCTAGGAAGCAGGCTAAGTTGGAGTTCTCACTTATTTAGTATGTTTTAGAGATTGAATCTACAAGATAAAAGCTCTAAAGATACTAAGATTTATCACTACAACTTTTGTTAAGTCGTATTTGACCGTTAAAATAGGCACTGCTGATAGCTGCAACTCCATCAAAGCTATGTTCCAAACTAAATGCAAAATGACGGCAATATTCATTGCCTCAGCTGATTTTGCAACAAAGGATAAGATTATAGTCGTGTCGACCCCTCGAAAAATAGGGGTGAGAGTATCATGACACTATGTTATAACCTTGTCCGCTTAGAATGACTAAACTAGATAAGCTTCTTTTTGTATCGCTTAAAAACCATTCTATAGAGCATCATGTGTCAGCAACATGATCAAAAAATCAAATATGTTCTGAAACAATATCATTCACTCGTGAATGCCGTTTTTATTTTTTGGCGTTCGTGATTTTGATTGACCTGTTTGAAACAAAATTATGAAAGTAATAGGGATGCGATACTTAATTTACGCAATTTGGAAGCTATACTATGAATGCTATTGAACGCTATTTTGGAATTAATGGTGAAAACACCACTATTAAAACAGAAATTCTCGCTGGTTTGACCACGTTTTTAACGATGGCCTATATTATCTTTGTCAATCCTAACGTGTTAGCAGATGCTGGCATGGATAAAGGAGCTGTCTTTGTTGCTACTTGTCTAGCAGCGGCGATAGGTTGTCTTATAATGGGACTCTATGCCCGCCTGCCAGTTGCTTTGGCACCCGGCATGGGACTCAACGCTTTCTTTACCTATGGCGTCGTTTTAGGTATGGGTTATGCTTGGCAAACTGCAATGGGTGCAGTATTTTTGTCCGGTTGTATTTTTATACTTTTGAGCTTGTTTAAGATTCGTGAAGTCATTATTAATGCGATTCCTTTGTCCCTCAAACAAGGAGTCGTTGCCGGTATTGGCGCGTTTTTGGCCTTTATTGCACTGCAAACTTCGGGCGTTATTATTAATAATGATGCAACGTTAGTGGGTCTAGGAGATATGACCACATTTTCACCTGCCATGGCAGCTTTAGGCTTTGTGGTAATCGTTGGTCTGTCTCATAAAAAAGTTCCAGGAGCAGTCACAATCGGTATCTTACTTGTCGCTTTGATTAGTTTGTTGACAGGTAACACACAGTTCTCAGGTATTATTTCCGCGCCACCATCTATCGCGCCTACACTGATGCAACTTGATATTGCTGGTGCATTTGATGTGAGTATGATCAGTATTATCTTCGCTTTTCTTTTCGTAGATTTATTTGATACAGCGGGTACCTTGATAGCGACTACCAGTCAAGCAGGTCTTATTGAAAAAGACGGTAGAATCCCTAATATGGGCAAGGCGTTATTAGCAGATTCAACAGCGACTGTGGCAGGTACATTATTGGGTACGTCATCGACAACCAGTTTTATTGAAAGTGTATCAGGTATTGCTGCAGGTGGTCGTACGGGGCTCGTAGCCGTGACAGTCGGGGTATTGTTTTTACTCAGTATTTTCTTTGCCCCATTGGCTGGTATGATTCCTGCTTACGCAACCGCTGGTGCTATCTTTTATGTGGCCGTACTCATGATGGCTACGCTAAAAGATGTCATTTGGCACGATTTAACAGAAGCTGCGCCTGTCGTCGTTGTACTGTTATTCACCCCATTGACTTACTCTATTGCTGACGGTATTGCGCTCGGATTTATAACCTTTACTGCCGTTAAAGTTATAGCGGGCAAGTTCTCTGATATCAGCGTACCCGTTTGGATATTGACCGCAGTATTACTGGCTAAACTTGTGCTTATATAAACTTTTAAGCCACAATCATTGGTTCTAAAACTTCCTTATTAGTTGATAATAAGGAAGTTTTTTTTGATTCTAGTGATAATAAGCTTACTATTGTTTATTGCTACATTATGTGTTTAGCGTTGTTTATTGATGGTATTGCACCTGACCTTAAATAGTAGACAAAAAATGGTAATTTATAGGCGATAAAGAGCTATATTATGCTATCTAATTGTTTTTAAATGCTATTTTTTTTGAGATAAATGACCAATATTATTAGTTTGTAGACTTTTTTCATGATAATATAACAAAGTTAAGCGCATCACCTCAATCAACGCCGTAGAGGTTTTTCTTACAGTGAATTAGCGTCATACAAGATCACAGACTTAGGTTCATTAAAGCATTATGAGTTAGTAAATGCTTTTTTGAGTATTAATCCTTTCAACTGTCGATCAACCTCCTTTCACTACCAACAAGAAGAAGGCACTAATGCTGCTTAACTGTTCGTTGTTGCCTTTGTATTGTTAAAGTAGTGCGTTTTATGTTCGACGACCTACTTAACCGTCTCCAGCCCATGCTGGATTTATTTGTTTTGTAATGGCGGCGTTTGGACTTTTATTGATTTCTACAAAAGTGAGCGATACAAATAAAAATTAATTAACACCAATTATTATGGTTTTAAAAAGATAATTATGGAGTTTGTATGAACCCAATAGA
>JBBSUA010000356.1:0-2775 GCA_038235315.1 Pseudomonadales bacterium
CAAAAGCGCAAACTCAGGCACTTGCTGAAGAGTTAAATGCGCTTTACCAAAGTATAATGAGTTCGTTAGGTGCGGAAGATGCTCGTTATATTAAACGTGTCTATGCCACGGTGGTCTATAGCGAAATGGCAGCACGCGGTTTGCTTGCTGCTGCTGGACGACAATCGTCACGAGGACGACTGTTAAGCGTTTGGCTATTGGGTACGGCTTTACTGAGTTTTAGCAAAATATTAAATAATATGGAGCTTGGACACAATGTCATGCATGGTCAGTATGACTGGATGCAACATCCGCACCTGAACAGCAAAAAATTCGATTGGGACATCGTATGTCCAGCCCCTTTATGGCAGCATTCGCATAACTTTCTGCATCACACCTTTACTAATATCGTTGGTCGTGATCATGATGTCGGCTATCATTTGATTCGGGTCACTGATGAGCAGCCTTGGACGCCAGATGATCGTTATAATCTACTCAATACTTTGATATTAGGCTTAGGTTTTGAATGGGCCGTTGCCTTTCATGATATTCAGATTAGTGCTGAAGAATATGCAGACTCGCCAGAACTTGCGACTATTATGAGTGCAAAGTCTCAGGCACTGTTTCAAAAAATCGCTCGGCAGGTCGGTAAAGACTATCTGTTGCTACCTAGCCTAGCAGGAATGTTATTGGGCAAGCGTAGTGCGTTGACGACTCTAACTGGTAATATCACAGCAAATATTGCGCGTAATCTTTGGACATGGGCAGTTATATTCTGTGGTCACTTTACCGAACAGGCGCATATTTATACTCACCTTGATGATGACGAGACCAAAGGCGATTGGTATGTGCGTCAGATTTTAGGCTCAAGTAATATTAAAGGCAGTAAATGGTTTCATATTCTGACAGGTAATTTATCCCATCAAATTGAGCATCATATCTTCCCTGATATGCCAGCCAATCACTATACGCGTATCGCGCCGCAAGTTGAGGCTATTTGCCAAAAGTATGGCTTATCTTATAATACGGGACATTTTGGCCGTCAGTTCAAGCAAATGCTTGGTCGTATCCACCATTTCAGCCAACCAAGCGACGAAGAACGACAGGCCTATTTACAAGCGAAACTGACCGCAGAGCCGAAGGATAAGCCAAAGAGTGTGATTCAAGAAGCACTACATTATTTTTCATTGACAGATCAGTTGGATTTGATTCAATCAAAATTAAATACTATGAGTGGTTATTTACCACCGATGTTGCGTCGTTTTAAAGCTTAATGATAGTTTTGTATTACAAACAGCAATAAAGCTGAGTATTAAGAAAATTTATAATAAGGAGTTTTTATGAGTGATCAATCTTCTCAAAATAACCTAGACATTATCCATAACGAGAAAGCCAACCGTTTTGAAACCACAGTTGATGGCAATACTGGCTATATTAGTTATCAAGATCAAGGCGATACCTTAGTTTACGATCATACTATCGTGCCACAAGCGCTAGGCGGTCGTGGTATCGGTTCGGCATTGGTGGTGCATGCACTAGATTATGCGCGTGCTCATGATAAAAAAGTGGTGCCACAGTGCTCGTTTGTATCTTCATACATAAATAGTCACTCTGAGTATCAGGATTTAGTTAAGGCTTAACATCGTGGTTTATATTTTTGCACGCTGCTTGTTAAATCCCAAGCGCTATAACCTGAATGCACTGAACGATACCTACAGTTGATTCACTTTAAAATTGGTACAGTGCTGCTGGGATATATTTTGCGCAGCCTCTGTCGGCTAGCTATAGCAAGCAAGTAAAATGTATACCAGTAGCACGACAATACTGGCGTATTTATTTTATTTTGAACTGACTATGTAATATTGCTCACCTATTGGTATGCTATCTTTAATCATATGTTTATTATCAAATATATGGCAAGATGGTTGCCTAGGTGGGTTTTTTGCCCTAGTATTCTTTTGCGATATGCTTACTATAGAAAAACGTCCAGATATTGGCAGTACTCACTCTGAGTAATCTTTACATAATAATAAAGGATCATCCCATGAGTAGTTTATCTGATAAACAAGTTGATATGCAGCTAGAAGAGCTTGCGGGCTGGCAACGTGATGGAAATAGCATTATCAAAAGCTATGAATTTAATGATTTTATTGAAGCGATTAGCTTTATGAATCAAGCAGCATTCTACGCTGAAGCACTTGAGCATCATCCTGAATGGCATAATATTTATAATATAGTCGATGTGCGTCTAACCACTCATGATACAGGTGGCATTACCAGTCTCGATATCCGTTTAGCCAAACGCATGGAGTATATCATCCAACCTAAGCGTCTCTAGTTTGCGTACACTGGCTAATGATCATTTGTCTTATCTTGAAGCTTTCTTGATTGCCAAATATAAAAAAGTCCTCAATTGAGGACTTTTTTATGGAAAAGACTTTAAGTCAGCTCATTTGCTTATCACATCTTACGCCCGACAAAGGCAACGATAAATAAGATAACGGCAACGACTAAGAAAATATAAGCTAAGTTTGAAGATAGGCCAGCGACACCGCCAAAACCTAATAAACTTGCGATCAATGCGATAACTGCAAAAATGATAGCCCAACGAAACATAAGATTCTCCTTAAAATTAAATAGCATTCACTTAATAAAATACTGATATTACAATAGTAGTTAAATCTTAGAAACTACTAGTGAAGATTTTCAATACGCTTATTAATTTTCAATGCTAATTATTCTGTTATTAGTATTATTACCCAGTAATTATTACTGGTTGGTAATAAAACTAGATTA
>JBBSUA010000357.1:0-2769 GCA_038235315.1 Pseudomonadales bacterium
CTTGGTCAGTACAACATGCTTATCCGGCTCATCAGGAAAGTATTGAAGAAAAAGGTCGTTCAACCCTTCGGCATGAAAACTCTCTGACAAACCCATATTAAAGCTAAGTTCGGCAAAGCGCTTGTTAGTCGGAATCGCTTTCAAGGCTTGATTGGAAGCTAATAACGGCGTTTCTAACACTTCTGCTATCCACTTTATTAAAGCTTGATGGCTAGAGTCATCAGGTTTATTTTCAATAGGGTTCTGCTGTGCATTTTCTTGAGTAATTTTTGCTTCGATTTCATTAACTTCTTGTGCTGCTTTATACTTAACTGCTTGATCTTTATTATCAATCACCCGCTGCTGCTGATCCTCACTGGTATAACTCATTGGCAGTTGATAATTACGAATGGCTTTATCGATTACCGCTGACCATAGCGTTTGCTCAGTGAAATCTATCTTTTCAAATATTTCATGCAAGAATGTCCCTGCATTCGCCCCTTTGACAAAACTAAAGCGAATATCATCTGCGGGTTTTAGAGTCGCAAAGTGGCTTTCCATTATACTATCGTTGGCTAAGTCAGCCGCATTGTCCCAATTGGTCTTAGTGGGAATATAGAGGTCGTCATCGATACGCTCGTCCATAATTGCCAAGTCTTGGCTCTGCTCGCTCAACTGACGCGCCAAAGCTGTAAAACTAGTCTTCGCCCAACCATAAAAAAACTTGTTAGGCATGAGCTGATCTAAGTTAGGATAATTAATGGTGGTAACATTTTTAATGTCATTACTTGCAGTATTCGCTACTAGCGATAAATTACCTTGAGACTCTTTTTGTCCTTGATGATACTCAAAGATTGTGCTGCTTGCTATCCAGCCAACTTGTGTTTTTAGCCGATCGGGTAATACGAACTCTTTCTCATCACAACTGAGCCAAAAAAATGCAGGTCTACGAGTAAAATCTGTTTTCTTCGATAAGTCTTTTAGGACAATGTAAAGTTGCTCACTAGCCCGCGTAAACGCCACATAACCTAAACGCTTACGCTCACTATAATTTTCGATAGTTTCTATATCTGTAAAGAATTTATCATCATTGGTTTTACCTTTGACTGGTGATAGCTGACGCTGCCATCCTACCACTTGCTTTGGCTCATCAGATTGCGTACTTAAATTATTGGCATTATATAAGTACAATCCGTGCTTCTCACGCGAGCCCGCTTCATTACTGGCGGCATCCATTCCCACTACATAAACAATCGGAAATTCTAAACCCTTAGACTTATGAATAGTCATCAGCTGCACTCCAGACTCAGTTGGTAGTGGCTGCTGCTTCGCCCAATCACTAGTCGGTGCTAGATTCATATTCTGCTTATACCAAGATAGTAATTCATGCTCGCCCATATTCATACTGTACTGCGCCAATACATCCAATAAATGGCGCAAATCCATGATATGACGCTCCCCGTCTGGTAGCGCGGCTAGACTCTGCCAAGCGCCTTTCGGATGAATAGGGCTCTTGCCTAATAGGTGATGCAAAGCCGGTAAAATACCGCGTTTTTGCCAACGTTCTGCAGCCTCTTTAATATGAGTAATAAAATCCTGATAGCGTTGTGATTGTTCATTTCCATTGGCATAATCAGATAATCCGCCACCTACCGTCAAATCATTGTCAGACTCACCGTTATGGTCATGACTTAACATCATGGCTTTGACTTGACGTAGACTTAGACCAAAAAACTGGCTGGTCAGTGCTCGATTGATAGTATCACGGCGATATGAGCGTAGCATCGCTTCCATGAGCGCCACTAAATCTGCTGCCATAGTGGTTTCAAAAATGCTAACTTCACTGGTACTTAATGTAGGAACATTTAATTTTGTTAGTAAGTCCTCAATTTTTTTAAGCTCAAGCTTTCTTC
Organism: Pseudomonadales bacterium; assembly: GCA_038235315.1. Lineage (GTDB taxonomy): Bacteria > Pseudomonadota > Gammaproteobacteria > Pseudomonadales > Moraxellaceae > Psychrobacter. The sequence continues at coordinate 1,893 of JBBSUA010000357.1, forward strand.
TTCCCAGCACGCCAATATCGCTAGGTTTAACTTGCCGACCCTCTATCGTTTGCTGACTCTTAAGTAGTGCAGCGATATGATAGGCCGTTGCTTCACTTTCGTCATAATCTGCATCATCTTTAGGCAGATGAATGATAGTCAATGGCTTAGTCGGCAATAACTCGTAAATGCTAGGCGCTACAGCATCATTTTTAGTCTGTATTTCTGTCTCTGACTCTTCGCTTTTTGACTCCTTGATATCTGAATCGGTGGCAATTATGCTTGAATCATTCACTGTATCCACTTCAAATTGCCAAGACAATTTGGCGTGCTGATTGTGAGCTTCGATATATTGATAATGAATATTTTCGCCAAGCTCCGACAAAGCTTTAGAACTATTGTATGATTTGCTTAGGCTATTTTCACTGGAAGCACTTAATTCGAATGCTAGGTTGTCGTCATTTGCTGTAACCAACGGCATTGGACAGCCAAACCAATGGTTCAAGGCATCAATAAGATTTGCGTTTGAGCGACGATTCAGGTTAAGCGTCATCGTGTCTTTAAACTTGGCCTTCATATAATTATAATTGGCGACGTCACCACCACGAAAGCCATAGATAGCCTGCTTAGGATCACCGACTAGCAATAGAAACGTGTTGATCTTTTTGTCTTTATCACTACTCTCAGTTGCATTGCTATTCGACGAATTGCTATTAGTCGAATTATTAAGAGCGCTATTTAAAAGTTCTTCATGGGTAGGATTATTGGTGGATTTACTCGGCAAATAAATCCTTTCAATCATCTGGGCTTGCTCGCCATTGATGTCTTGCGACTCATCAATCAAGGCAACAGGATAGTGATGACGAATATAGCGCGCCAATTTATGCCCTTGCCTACC
>JBBSUA010000358.1:0-2754 GCA_038235315.1 Pseudomonadales bacterium
AAGGCAGATGAGTTAATTCGGTTAAGTTTTTATGATCTGTTTCTACCGCTAGCTTTAGGTCTAACAGTGGCTTAGTAATTTGTTTGGAGGACAAGTTAGAAAATATGACTGCAATCAGTAAACTTAAACCAATGGCAACCAACAGCGCATTAAAAAATAGATCTCCAAAGTTCTCAAATATTGTCAATACTGGGTAATTCTCCATGACTACCGTATTGTCTTCTAAATAAGTCAAAATATAACTTTGCCCGTTTTGCTGGTAGCGAAAAAAATGAAGCTTGGTTTCAATTTTGCCCGCTTTGTTATTAACCGTCACTGGCATCTCTTCCACCGTTTTAGTCGCCACAGCTTGTAAGTTCGGCGGTGCAACATCGTAACGATAAATTTTGATACCGGGGCTGGCAGCATAAGTGGGCTGCTCGCCATACTTCTCTTGGCTCAGTTCCAATTGTTGCAGCAGACGTGCCTTGACTAACTCTTTTTCCATACGTATTTCAGCATACAAGAAAATGCTAACGAAAGTTGCACACAGTAAAACGGCGAACACGAGATAAGAAAGCCGAAACTTGTTGGCGATGGAATCTAAATTAAACATGGTAGTTACTTATTCAGGTGTAAAAGACAATAAATCGTTGACACTGACTAACGGTATAGTTTATTCACAACCATATGTATATAAAGAAGCAGTTACATACAGTCAGTTCGAAATAAGAAAGATACGTCACTATTGTCGTGCTACTGGTATACATTTTACTGGCTTGCTGTGTCTACGCTGACAGAGGCTGCGCAAAATATATCCCAGTAGCACTGTATCGGTTTTAAAATGAATTGACTATATAGGCTATGAATTTTCAGAATCTATAATCTGATAGCCAACACCTGCTACTGTCATTATCATAGGCTTATCAAATGGTTTATCAACTTGTGCGCGTACACTGTGCAGATGGGTACGTAGGGCATCACTACTAGGAATATCCTCCCCCCATACCTTTTCCTCAAGCTCGGTTTTACTCACTACGCGAGGCGAGGCAGTCATCAGCATATGCAGTATTTTGAATCCCGTCGGGGTTAGTTTTAGCAGTTTATCTTCTCGTTTGACACTGTGCTCGTTTGCGTTAAGAGACAATGATCCTACTGCAATACTATGATGAAAATGCTCATCTTGATGACGGCGTATTAATGCCTTAATGCGGGCTTCTAATTCAACGAGTGAAAATGGCTTGACCAGATAATCATCAGCACCACTATCAAACCCTGCCACTTTATCCAAAATAGTATCGCGTGCCGTCAGCATTAATACGGGCGTCTTATTGTGCAGCTCTTCTCTGAGCGTTTTGCACAGTTTAGTGCCATCCATGCCCGGCAGCATCACGTCCAACAGTATGACATCATAGCGATTGCTCGATGCAAGCGCCAAACCACTCAACCCATTATGAGCATTGTCGAGCTCGAAGCCTTTTGGCTCAAAAAAAGCATAGATATTCGCGACGATATCGGGATTGTCTTCAATGATCAGTATTTTATACATGAGCGTTTTATCCATAAGCTTTTCAAATGGGTCTCTCTTTTATTGTGCACTTACTGTAGCAGGCTTAAAAAAAGTGGGTTCTGATGCCACGTCCTGCGTCGTAATGCCAAAAAAGCTCAGTAATGATGGCGTAATAAAATCATGGGATACCGGCTGATCGAGCATAGTAGATAGGCTATTAGCATCGATACCATTATTTTTGGGTGACCAAATAATGACGGGTATCTCTTTTTGAGCATCCGGTGCAATATTGTAGGGCAGACCATGTAAATATATATTGTTCTCGCCTAAACTCTCTCCATGATCACTTATATAGACCATCATGACATCATAGTCTTGCTCGTAGGGTTTGAGCTTCTTGATAGTCTCATTCAGAAAATAATCCGTATAACGAATCGCATTGTCAAAACCATTGATTACGGATTGATCGTCACATTTAGACAGCTCATTAGTCATGCAGACCGGCTTATATTCTTCAAAGGCTTTAGGATAACGCTGGTAGTAAGCAGGTCCATGATTGCCCATTTGATGCAGTAAAATGAGTGTGTCTTGCGGCGCTGCGTCTGACTTGCCACCTGTGCTTGACTTCACCAAAGTATCAAAACCATCGAGCATACCAACATCTCGACACTCAATATCGCATTCAGGGTTCAGCTTGTCCGTTTTGTAATCCTCAAAAGTGACTCGGTCTGCCACTCCTTTTGAGCTAGAATTGTTATCGCGCCAAACCACTTTAACGCCTTGCTTATTTAAAGTGTCCAGCACGTTTTCGTTGTAATCAGCAGTATCAACATCATAGTCTTCACGGTTGGCATAGCTAAACATACAAGGGACTGAATAGGCAGTTGAAGTACCACAAGAAGTCGCATTCTTAAAGCTATAAATATCTGGCTGACTGGCTAGCAGTGGCATCGTATCGCGCTTGTAGCCATTTAAGCCAATATGATCAGCGCGAACCGTTTCGCCTACTACGAACACCATAAGTTTAGGTTTTGCTGTACTACTGACGGGTGCGATACGTTTTGCATCTGTCGCATGCAGTATCATCGTATCAGGACGGCGTAAATCATCGACATAGTCCATACCGAGCTTGACGACTGAATAAATAGGCATAATAGGATTGGCATAACTACGGACTAACTTATGCTGACGAAAAAAGCTCGCGTATTGGTCACCGAATGGCAACAAACAAGCTGCTATCAGAGCAATAGACATAATAAGAGTGG
>JBBSUA010000359.1:0-2738 GCA_038235315.1 Pseudomonadales bacterium
GTTATCAATCAGCCCAACTTGTATAACCTATTCAGTATCACTCTTTTCGATGAGTAGCTCAGTTAGACACTGCTGGTTTAGATACTTGTCTGCTTGCGCCATAGTTGTAAATGAGGATATCACTGCCTTCTTATTGGCAGAGTCAAGATCAAGTGTTCTATTTAAATCTGACTGTAAACTTGGTAATTGAGCCAGTTTTCGCAACCAAGTGTACTGACGTTTTGCAAGCTGTCTAGTAGCATATAATGCCTTATTTTGCATTTGATAACAAGCAAGTGCCTCAGGCTTACTGTTGAGCTTTAGTGACTTTAGTTGTTGTCTTTGCGTCGCATTTATCTGAGTAGCAGCGTTATCCTCCATTGGCGGAAACGCTGTATAAAACTGTGCTTTGTTCAGATGAGTCTGGTCAAATATCGGGTGATCGATCTGAACCAGATACTCAAGTACCTGCCGATAGCCAACACAGCGCATGGAGGCTAGGTTTGGGATGAGCGGATAGCGTTCAAGCAACCCAATGACTTCATCAACTAATCCTTCTTGCCACATGATATCAAGACGTTGGGATATACGGTCGTGCAACCATACGCGATCAGGCATTACCGCTAAGGCGTGCCATTGTTGCGCAGCATTGTGCGCTAGAGCTTGCTTTGGCTTGCGCTGCCAATCACTTATTGGAATGTTGGTTTGTAAATACACTTCAACAGCTCGAGTGATACGCTGAGTGTCTGTAGATTTGAGGCGCTGATGCGTAATAGCATCAACCTTACCGAGATAATCATAGAGGGTGTTAATGCCATCATCTACTCGCCATTGCTCAACTTTCGCACGCACTTTATCATCACTATCAGGTACAGGGGATAGCCCATCAAGCAGCGCCATGTAATACATCATGGTGCCGCCAACTAATAGCGGTATTTTACCGTTTTGATGGCAGCTATCAATTAAACGAGCCACGTCACTCACAAATTCGGCGACACTATAGCTTTGCATAGGGTCAATAATATTCACTAAATGATGGGGATAACGTGCCAGCTCTGCTACTGTGGGTTTTGCGGTACCGATATTCATGTCACGGTATATCAATGCTGAATCGACTGAAATGAGCTCATAGCGTCCAGTGTCATATAACTCATAGGCCAACGCCGTTTTTCCACTAGCGGTTGGCGCCATCAAGCACACGACACTATTATCAGCCAAAGTGTGAGATAAGCTATCGGATGATGGACGCATAGGCTTGCCTTTAGATGTTATATAGAAATAATTAAGACGATGCAGATGATAGCATCACTGTGACTAATTGGGTGGTATCTATCGTTTTGAATGCATTGGTATTGAGTATTTGCTCAAGCGCTGTCTTGAATTCTACTGCAGCTTGCGGCGATAGCTGATTGACAGCATCGGCTATTTGTTGGTTTATCATCGTTGGATTTAATGGTGCTTCATCGTTTTCAAGAAATAGGTCTTTAAATTGAGATCGCACTTTTTGCTGCCAATCTTGCTCGTTAATTAACAAAAGTTGTTCTTGGCTATAAAACAATATCCATGGTAATGATCGAGTGTTTGTGTCATTAAGAGCAGTAGCTGAGATCGTTAGGGCATGTTCTGATAAATCACTAATAACGTCCAAACACTGCGGTAAAGTTATGCTATTTATAGGTGAATTATCTACAGTAGCCATTGTAGATTTAGTATTAGAATCACGATACTTTGTCGAAGTAGCAACGCTTTCTACTTGTTGATTTTCATGTTTATGGTCACTTCTAAAATCTGTTAACTTTCTTGATCGTGGTATCGTAGTCGGCAGCTGATATTTATTACTCGGTGCTTGTACTTGCTGGCGTGCGCTTGGGTCCTCAGAAAGACTGTTCTCAGAAACGATATTTTCAGAAATAATCTTATTATTTAAACTTGGCTTTAGAGATAACTGAGCATTTAATGATTTAGGAGTCGTTATGTCTTTTAATTTCAGACTAATCGCATGGCTTAAATGCGCCATAATATTGTTTAATGGGCTAATTTTGATGCGTTGTTTAGTAGGATGGACATTAATATTTAACCAATGGTTGGGCAGCTCGAAATACAGCGCATAACCGATGCCCGCTAGCTGAGCACTCTGAGCAAGTTGGCGCAATTGATTACTAATTAATATCTCTTTAACCAAGCGTCCGTTGACGTACAATAATTTAGGCAAAGAGCTTTGCGCTTCATTTGAAACCCATAACCAACCACTTATTCTTGGCTGATGATTCTCTTCATTTGTATTGTGTTTAGGCAATTGTTGCAGCAAACTTGATAAATCTATCACAACTTCTAGTGGATTAGCCGTTAGCGAACTGCCAAGTGCTTGTTCAAGGCGTGCTATAGGCAAGCGACTGTTAGTGCTCAACGCAGAGTTTACGGTCAGCGATAAGCGTTTTTTATAATCATGAAACAGACTGAGCGTGACGTCCGCTCGCGCTAACGCAACTTCACGAACGATCGTTTCAATATGACTGAACTCAGTCGCAATTGACTTCAAATTACCTCGACGCGCGGGCACATTAAAGTATAAGTCTTTTACCGTGACCGTCGTACCACGATTGTGTACCACTGGGATTAGTTTTGGGTTATCTGCAAGCACGCCAGCAACTTGTAGCTGACGACCGATACCGCTGTTATCATCACTGCTCGTCAAGGTTAAACGGGAAACTGCAGCGGTTGCCGCAAGCGCTTCACCGCGAAAACCCAGCGTCGTAATA
>JBBSUA010000360.1:0-2737 GCA_038235315.1 Pseudomonadales bacterium
CTGGCAAATTGGTAAAAAGTCACGGGCATGTCACTGTTTACAAATTGTAGGCTGCCATCGCTACAAACGCCTACACCGTTACGAAACTTAGCTGATTTACTAGCAGGATTAAACTGTGGATGTATCTCATTATTAATGACTAGCATTGGCCCTGATTGACTGGCATACCAAGGCTTTGCTTGACCATTTTTGAGTTGCGTATCTAGCGCCTTACTTTCAGTAATTTGTACTTTGCCAGACTTGTCCCACCACACTACGCCATTAGGTAGTAGATGAAAGTTACCACCACCTTCTTTTACATTTAATGCCCGTATTTCTTTACCTTTGATGACGGTATAGCCGATGGGTGCATAGCGCTCATTATACATGCCTGCGTTCATCGCAAAGGCAAGCTTCTGGGTGGGCGATAATGTGGACAATAAGGTATCGAAAGTCAGTAGCGGTTGAGAGCTATCGGTCTGTTGCCAAAACAGCTCTAGTGAGTAACGGCTATTCACTAACGCATCTGCAGTAATCCGACAGACACTATAAGTAAAGGGCTTATCTTGCGCGTGACATGACCAGTCTGATGTCGATGAACGGGTCATATCGGACGTCGTAGGCTGGCACGCAGTCACACTTAAGGTAAGCAGTGCGGCTACTGGTATCACGTAAAATATTTGAGGAATAGAGCGGTACATAAATCACTTTTAGTCGAAGAATGGTGTTTTATTTTTTAATCATTTTATGATGTTCTACTTGCTCGTATGTGGTAAATCACGAAAGGTATTATTGACATTGCCAATCAGTTTGCCACCATCGCTATTGTCCATTCTACTGCCTACAGTTTCTGTCGTAGGTGCGCTAGTTTTTTTGCCTTGATCACGCGAGTCTTTATTGTAAGCGATTAGCGCATCATTATCGGCTAGAAAGGTAGCAGGATCTGCCATCACCCACATCTGATTGAACACATCGGCGCGTGCACTATGGTCGAGTAGAGCGCCTTCATCAGCAAAGTAAAAGAACTTTGATAATAGTTTGATTTGACCGTCATCCAAGCGCCGTGCAATATGATACGGTTGCAACTGGCTTGGATGTTGTAGACCTACTGCACCGACGATACTGGCAAGCGATTTGACGGTATTCTTATGAAAACTGGCCACGCGCTCAGCTTTGCTTGGCACATCAAGTGCTTTTTGACGGTGCGGATCTTGGGTGGCAACCCCAGTCGGGCAAGTATTGGTATGGCATGAGCGCGACTGAATACAGCCAACCGCGAACATAAAGCCACGTGCTGAATTACACCAATCTGCACCAAGAGCAATCATCCGTGCAATATCAAAACCAGATACGATTTTGCCGCTCACGCCAAGTTTAATCTTGTCACGGATACCTGCACCAACTAATGTATTGTGAACTAATAAGAAGCCATCAACCATCGGCATCCCGACGTTATCCATAAACTCGACCGGAGCAGCACCCGTACCACCTTCAGCGCCATCGACAACGATAAAGTCAGGATAGTTGTCGGCCTCAATCATCGCCTTTACAATCGCCATAAACTGCCAAGGTTGACCCACACAAAGCTTAAAGCCGACCGGTTTTCCGCCTGATAATTCACGTAATTGCTGCCAAAAATCAACCAATTCACGCGGGGTACTAAAGGCAGTATGCGTAGCAGGGGAAACACAGTCTTGCCCAAGTGGGACTTGACGCGTATCAGCAATCTCTTGGGTAATTTTCTCACTAGGGAGGACGCCACCTTTACCGGGCTTAGCCCCTTGTGACAATTTGATTTCGATCATTTTTACTTGCGCATCAACGGCTTTTTCGGCGAATGACTGCGGATCAAAATTACCCTCAGCATCGCGGCAACCAAAATAACCCGTACCTAATTCCCACGTCAGATCACCACCAAACTTGCGATGATAGGGGCTAATCGCACCTTCGCCAGTATCATGAGTGAAGCCGCCTAGTTTAGCACCTTGATTGAGAGCCATAATCGCGTTGGCGGAGAGGCTACCAAAGCTCATGGCTGAGATATTAAACACCGACATGTCATGCGGCAGCAAGCAGCGCTCGCCACCAACCTTAATTCGAAAGTCTGTATTCTTTAGAGGCTGACTAAGCGCTGACTGCAAGAACCATTCTTTACCATGCGCGTATAAGTCATCAAGCGTACCAAAGGCATTGGTATCACTGACACCTTTAGCACGCTGATACACTAGTGCACGCTGCTGGCGCGAAAAAGGTACTTGCTCTTTATCATCCTCAAGTAAATACTGACGAATCTCAGGGCGAAAATCCTCAAGCACATAGCGAATATGACCAGCCACTGGATAATTACTCAAAATGGCATGCTTGGACTGAATCATGTCATAAATACCTAAAGCGACGCCAAAACCACCAATGATGATGAGCCACCAGTTAAGCAGCAATATCCCTGCTAACAATAGCAAAAGTGCCGCGCCAAAAGTGCTATAGCGCAGTAGCAAACCAACGAGATAAGGGGAGTCTTGGTTGGGTTTAGGATTTAGATTGGTACGAGATTGGGGCATAGCGAGGCTCGACAAAAAGGGTGTAAAGGGTAAAAATGCGGTATAGTCAGTTGAAAAAAAAACGGTTATGACTCTATCAAACGCACAACAGGTATAAAATTTTCTTTCTTGCTGTGTAAAAGCTGACAGAGGCTGCGCAAAATTAACTCCAGTAGTTCTATAACACTTTATAAATAAATAGACTATAGCAAATCATCACA
>JBBSUA010000361.1:0-2728 GCA_038235315.1 Pseudomonadales bacterium
AATCAAGCGTCCAAAAATGCAGCATTGAGCGAAGACTTAGGTGACAACGATCCTGCGAGTATTGGTCGCAAACCTAAATACGCTAAAGTTTATGTGAAGAACGACGATGCTGGCAAGCCTGAAATAGTAGTACTACCGATCCAAGGTTATGGTCTATGGGGCACTATCTATGGATTCTTGACGCTTGAGAGTGACATGAATACGATTAAAGGTATCAGCTTCTATGAGCATAAAGAAACCCCAGGTCTAGGCGCTCGTATCGAAGAGCCAAAATGGCGCGCTACTTGGAATGGTATTCACTCTTATGATAAAGATGGCAATGTAGCTACTGGTGTTACCAAAGCCGGCAACCCTAAAGACAACTGGATTGACGGTATTAGCGGTGCAACCTTGACCAGTCGCGGTGTTAGCAACATGATTCAGTTTTGGTTAGGTGATCAAGGCTACAAGCCTTATTTGGATGAGCAGCGTAAAGAAGGTGGTAAAACACTGACTAGTATAGATGCGGCTGTCAAACAAAGCCCTTATCAAAAACTGGGTCCAAACCCTAACTCAGACCCAAATTATTCTGCAACTAAGCTGGCAGCCACTGTACCAGTTACCAATGGCAAGGAGGCGTAAGATGGCTGATACAAAAAGTATTTTAGTTTCCCCTATTTTTGACAATAACCCTATCGGCTTGCAAATCTTAGGTATTTGTTCAGCACTGGCGGTAACTACTAGCGTATCTAACGCTTTGGTTATGAGTGTAGCTCTGACTTTAGTTACCGCGTTTTCGAGCTTTTTTATCTCTGTTATTCGTAAGAAAATACCATCAAGTATTCGTATTATCGTGCAGATGACTATTATTGCCTCTTTGGTAATTTTAGTGGATCAGGTACTAAAAGCGGTTGCCTATGATGTTAGTAAGGGACTTTCAGTATTCGTCGGTCTAATCATCACTAACTGTATCGTGATGGGTGGCGCAGAAGCTTATGCTATGAGCAATCCGCCAGTGTCTAGCTTTTTGGATGGTATCGGTAACGGTCTTGGCTATTCTGCAGTGCTACTATTCGTTGCGACCATTCGTGAGATATTAGGTTCAGGCAGTTGGTTTGGCTTTACGGTATTACAACCAGTCACTGACGGTGGTTGGTACGTTCCTAATGGTCTGTTATTACTACCGCCATCAGCATTCTTTATTATTGCTGGGTTTATCGTCATTGTGCGTATATGGAAACCTGAACAAGTCGAAGAAGCTGAGTTTGTAATGAAGCCGCAGTCTAAAGGCATGGCACACGGAGGCGGTCACTAATGGGACATTATGTTAGTTTATTTATAACCTCAGTCTTTATTGAAAATATGGCGCTGGCCTATTTCTTGGGCATGTGTACCTTTTTGGCAGTGTCAAAAAAAGTCTCTACTGCTATTGGTCTTGGTGTCGCTGTCGTCGTCGTTATGGCGCTTACGGTACCGTTGAATAACTTGCTATTCCAGTTCCTCCTAAAAGATGGTGCGCTGGCATGGGCAGGTTTTCCAAATATCGACTTAAGCTTTTTGGGCTTGCTAAGTTATATTGGCCTTATCGCGGCTGTAGTACAGATTTTAGAGATGTTCTTAGATAAGTTCGTTCCTGCTCTGTACAACGCACTTGGGATATTTTTACCTCTGATTACGGTCAACTGTGCCATCTTAGGTGGCGTACTGTTTATGGTTGAGCGTGACTACAACTTTGGCGAGTCTATGGTATATGGCTTTGGTGCTGGTTTTGGTTGGGCACTCGCTATCACTGTATTGGCCGGTATTCGCGAAAAGCTTAAATACTCAGATATCCCAGCACCATTGCAGGGTCTTGGTATTACCTTTATCACTGTCGGTCTCATGTCACTAGGATTTATGTCATTCGGTGGTATGTCGATTTAAGACACCAACCTTATTAGCTACTTGAGATATTTAATTCATTTATTCGGTAAGGGTACGAAAAAAAGTCATCACGACGCTTCGCACCCCTACCCCATAGATTAAGGATACCTACCATGGATTATGCTACGGCGATTGGTGGCGTTGCTATGTTCACTGTGATCATTATGGGTCTTGTCGCTATTATTTTAGCGGCGCGCTCTAGATTGGTCAGTTCAGGCGATGTGACCATTCATATTAATGATAATCCCGAAAACGACGTGGTGACACCAGCAGGCGGTAAACTACTACAAACTCTTGCTGCTGAAGGTATATTTTTATCTTCGGCATGTGGTGGTGGTGGTACTTGTGCGCAGTGTCGTTGCCGTGTTATTGAAGGTGGTGGTTCTATTTTACCCACCGAAGAAGGTTATTTTACCCAAGGTGAAATTCGCAATCACATGCGTTTGGCTTGTCAGGTTGCCGTCAAGCAGGACATGGAAATTGAGATTGATCCTGAATTCTTTGACGTGCAAAAATGGGAATGTGAAGTTGTCTCTAATGATAACGTCGCTACCTTTATTAAAGAATTGGTACTGAAGATTCCAGAAGGCGAGGAAGTTAATTTCCGAGCTGGTGGTTATGTGCAGTTAGAAGCGCCACCACATGAAGTACACTATAAAGACTTCGATATTGCTGAAGAATATAGAGAGGATTGGGATAAGTTCGGTATCTTTAATTATGTCTCAAAAGTTGATGAGCCCGTTATCCGTGCTTACTCAATGGCTAATTATCCTGAAGAACGTGGCTTGATTAAGTTTAACATTCGTATTGCAAGTCCTCCACCTCG
>JBBSUA010000362.1:0-2728 GCA_038235315.1 Pseudomonadales bacterium
ACGCTTGAGCATCATGGTACTGACGAGCAAAAGCAAAAGTATTTACCGAAGCTAGTCGCCGGTGACTGGACGGGCGTGATGTGTCTAACTGAGCCACAGTGTGGCTCAGATCTGAACCTAGTGCGTAGTAAAGCCGAGCCTAATGGCGATGGCAGCTACAATATCACTGGTGGCAAGATTTGGATTTCTGCAGGCGAGCATGACATGTCTGAGAATATTATCCATATCGTTTTGGCGCGCCTACCAGATGCACCAGCCGGTACCAAAGGACTGTCTTTATTTGTCGTATCGAAGTTTATGGTCAATGATGATGGTAGCTTAGGCGAGCGCAATGCCGTATCTTGTGGTTCCATTGAACACACAATGGGTATCAAAGCCTCAGCCACTTGTGTCATCAACTATGATGGTGCAGTCGGACATTTAATTGGTGAAGAGAACCGTGGTCTAAATTGCATGTTCACCTTTATGAACGTGGCTCGTATTGGCACGGCTATTCAAGGGGTTACCGCTTCTCAATACGCTTTCCAAGGCGCGTTAGCTTTCGCTAAAGAACGTTTGGCTTTTCGCTCATTAGACGGTGCTAAATTCCCTGCAAAACCTGCCGATCCTATTATCGTGCATCCTGCCGTTCGCGACATGTTATTGACTACCAAAGCCTTTGCAGAAGGTGGACGCGCTTTAATTTGCTATATGTCACAGTTCGCTGATACGGTCGCTAAAGGCGAAGGTGACGCTCTTGAATATGCCAATCAAATGCTGTCATTACTTACCCCTATCGGTAAAGCCTTTTTGACAGAGACAGGTCTTGAATCTGCGCATCATGGTGTACAGGCGTTAGGCGGTAGTGGCTTCTGTGTTGAGTACGGGCTTGAGCAAAACGTCCGCGATACCACTATTGCTTGTATCTACGAAGGGACGACTCAGATTCAGTCACTGGACTTAATTGGCCGTAAAGTATTGGGTTCAGAAGGTAAATTATTGGCCAACTTTACCGACGTTATTCAGCAGTTCTGCGATGATAATGAAAGCAATAGTGAAATGACTCAATTTACAGCACCACTTATCAAGCACATTAAACAGTGGGGCGAATTGACGACAAACATCGCCGATCAGGCTGGCGAAAACCCTGAAGCTGTAGGCGGCGCAGCGGTTGATTACATGTACTTCAGTGGTTATGTCACCCTTGCCTATTTATGGGCGCGTATGGCGCTAGTTGCTCAAACTGAGATTGCTAACGGCAATAGCGAGCATGCATTTTATGATGCAAAAATGAAAACCGCACAGTTCTACTTTGCCAAATTGTTACCACGTACGACTACCTATGCAGAGCGTATCGCTACTGGCGTTGAACCGTACATGAGCATGGATGTTGAGCAGTTCTCCTTTTAATTAAATAGTTAATCTCTTAATTTTAGATGATTTGGGATTATCTGGTTAAAAGTTATCGTTATATGACTATCGGCAACATACTTAGGTATGTTGCCGATTTTTTATGATTATCAGAGTTGTCAGTTTGATTAGTCTATCTTTATAGATAAGTATCCGCTTTAAGGACTATTTAAAGACACAAGTGCCATTGCTAACTTTTGGTGCACGCAGTATTCACGAAGATATACACAAGTGAATGTACTAATTTGATAGACTTTACCTAAGATTTGCAATGGTCATACCTCACTAAGACAATACGGCGTACAGCCAAACCAATTATTGCAATAAACTATTTAGTGTTACTTATTAAATTATTCTAACTTTAATGAATTTAAATCAAAGGAATATTTATGTCTGTTTACAACGCTCCCCTCAATGACATGCGCTTTATCTTAACAGACGTTTTTAAAGCTCATGAGTTTTGGCAAAATAATGATAATTTGGCTCATGTTGACATGCAAACGGTCGATATGATTTTAGAAGAAATGGCAAAATTATCCAAAAATGTGTTGCTGCCAATCAATCGCAGCGGTGATGAAGAAGGCGCTACTTTTCAAGGTGATGGTGTCGTTACCACCCCTGAAGGTTTTAAAGAAGCCTATAAACAATATGCTGAATCTGGCTGGGTTGGTCTAGGCGGTAATCCTGAGTACGGCGGTCAAGGCTTTCCAAAGATGGTCACTATGCTGACTGAAGAGATGATTTTTACCGCCAATCAGTCTTTTGCTTTATATCCTAATCTAACCGTTGGCGCGACCATGTGTATGAACGCGGCTGCCTCAGACGAGATTAAGCAGACCTATTTAGAAAAAATGTACGCCGGTGATTGGTCAGGTACGATGTGCTTGACTGAGCCACATGCAGGTACTGACTTGGGTATTATTAAGACTAAAGCAGTACCGAATGATGATGGCAGCTACAATGTTTCAGGTACCAAAATCTTTATTACGGGTGGTGAGCACGACTTAACCGAAAACATTATTCATTTAGTCTTAGCAAAAACACCAAACGCTCCAGAAGGCTCAAAGGGCATTTCATTATTTGTCGTACCAAAATTCTTGGTCAACGAAGATGGTAGTTTAGGCGCGCGTAATACGTTAGCTGTCGGCTCTATTGAGCATAAAATGGGTATTAAAGCCTCTGCTACGTGTGTGATGAATTTTGACGGTGCTAAAGGCTGGATGATTGGCGCTGAGAATACGGGTCTGTCCTCAATGTTCATTATGATGAACTATGAGCGTGTCACTATGGGTCTGCAAGGGCTTGGTGGTACTGAGCTTGCTTATCAAAATGCGGCACT
>JBBSUA010000363.1:0-2706 GCA_038235315.1 Pseudomonadales bacterium
GGTGTTCTTTGTACTTTGAATACTCGCCTCGATATTAATGCGCTTACCTTCTGCTTGCAACATTCCGAAGCTAAAGTGCTAATTATGGACAGCGAATTTTCAGACCTTGCTGAAATCATTACAGAAACTTTTCCTACGTTAATCATTATTCATGCAACCGATAATGCTATTAAAGTAGAACGCTTTGGCGCGATGAGCTATGAGGAATTACTCGCCAGCTCAGATAATTTAGATAATTGGGAGAAGCCTTTAGAGGAGTGGGATGCTATCGCGCTCAACTATACTTCTGGTACTACCGGAACGCCTAAAGGCGTGGTCTATCATCATCGCGGAGCCACACTCAATGCGATCTCTAACATTTTAGATTGGGATATGCCTAAGCATCCGATATATCTGTGGACGCTACCTTTGTTTCACTGCAATGGGTGGTGCTTTCCGTGGTCTATTGCTGAGCGAGCGGGCGTCAATGTCTGTCTGCGCAAGATGGATGCGGACTTGATATTACAACTGATTGCCAAGTATAAAGTTAGCCATTACTGCTCAGCCCCAGTCGTACACAATATGATTGCTAATGGTAAGCCTGAATATAAACAGGCCATTACCCATAAAGTAAAAGGTTGGGTTGCTGGCGCGCCACCGTCTGAGACCATGCTCGCGCAAATGGAGGCTATGGGTTTTCACATCACTCATGTTTATGGTCTCACCGAAGCGTATGGACCCGTAACAGTCTGTGCTGAGCAAGAAGAATGGGACGAGCTGACAGTCGCTGAGCGGGCACAGAAAAAATCTCGTCAGGGTGTGATTTCGCATTTGATGGCAGGTTTTGACGTATTCAAACAAGGCACCACTGAACCTGTCGAAGCTGATGGTGAAGAGATGGGCGAGCTGGCACTGCGCGGCAATATGATAATGAAAGGCTATTTAAAAAGTCGTAAAGCTACTGAAGCGGCACTTAAAGATGGTTGGTTCCGTACTGGTGATCTAGGGGTCAAGTATCCTGATGGCTATATCAAAATTATGGATAGGCTCAAGGATATTATTATCTCTGGTGGTGAAAACATCTCCAGTATCGAGATTGAGAACGCTTTGTATAAAATGCCTGCCATTCAAAGCTGTGCCGTCGTTGCTGCACCCGATGATAAATGGGGCGAAGTACCGGTAGCCTTTATTGAGATTTATGACGGCAGCACCTTACAGCGCGATACAGTCATTGAGCATTGCCGTCAACATCTAGCGGGCTTTAAAGTTCCTAAGCATATTATCTTTGCAGAAATCCCAAAAACCAGTACGGGCAAAGTACAAAAATTTGAGCTGCGCCAAGCGGCTAAATCTTTGGCGCATGAAACCTCTAAAGTCGTGCCTTCAAGGAAGTAACGCTCTAAAATAAGACAGCTGTAAGCCTTAAAAAGGTCAACCTATAGTCAGTCCAATATAAAAACGATGACGCAAGAGAAGTATACATTTTTTGCAGCCTCTGTCAGCGTAGACACAGCAAGCAAGAAAAATTTATACGCCTCTTGCGTCATCATTTAACGTATCTGTTTTATTAAGTATCGACTATATATCCAACACTAGACTGACCTTTTTATGCATTCATTAATTTTCTAAAACTACCGTTAATTTAACTTTGGCTCGAGCCACTGATAAATCAACATCCCTATAATCATTGCAGGTATAAACACATAAGCTTGCCACACGCCCGTTCCAAGCAACACGATTCCAGGGCCTGGGCAAATACCAACTAAACCCCAACCGATACCGAACAGCATTGCGCCAATTAACAGCTTTTTATTGATTGTAGTTTTGGTTGGCATGTCAATTAGTGTTCCTATCCAACTGCTCCGCTGACGCTTAGCCCACTGTACCCCGACGATAGCTACTATGAGTCCGCCACCCATCACTAGTGCCAAAGAAATATCCCACGCTCCAAACACGTCTAAGAATCCTTGAACTTTGACAGGGTCTGTCATCCCTGATATCAGTAGTCCAATCCCGAACAGTAATCCTGCTAGTAAGCCAATCATATTTTTTAGCATAGTCATCTCTTATTGGTTCTTTTTACTCTGATAGTAAAAGCAGTTTCTTTAATTTTTTTAACGCTCAAATGATTCCTAGTACTTGTCGACCAATATAGACGGTGAGAATACCAAAGCTCATAAAGGTCGCAGTTGCTGCCATAGAACGCGGCGATAATCGTGCATTACCACAGATACCATGACCACTTGTACAGCCTGCGCCTAAACGTGTCCCGAAGCCAACGAGTAGTCCTGCCCCAATTAATAAAGGTAGTGAGGAAGTCACTTGCACTATAGGTAATGGCGTTATCAGCTGATATAGCAGTGGCGACGCAATAAGTCCCAGTACGAATAATACCTGCCATGATTCTACCCGTTTAGGTTTAAGTAAACTGGATGCAATACCGCTAATACCCGCGATGCGCCCAATGCCTAATAGTAAAATCACTGTTGCCACGCCTATTATCAGACCACCAACCAACGAGATAGGTGTAAAAGCTTGCCAGTCTATTTGTATACTCATAACCATTTATCCACTCTGTTTTAATTGCAATTACGATTTACAAAATTACGGTTTATCATTATACATTATATAATAAAGTATAATTAATAGGTAAAAAATACTGAACGCTATGTTATAACGCTCAGTATTTTTGTTCTGTATAACAGCAGTAGCTAAACAGTACTGTTA
>JBBSUA010000364.1:0-2675 GCA_038235315.1 Pseudomonadales bacterium
ATTTTCTATATTGGCTTTCATCTCTGATAATAAAGGATTTTTTGCATTTAGCAGTAACATGAGGCCTCCTAATTATTCTTATGAGTCAGACATTTGGGCTGTAACAGATTGCGAAATATTTGTTTGATACCTTTTAAAATCATACAGATCATCTAAAAAACTCTGCTGCCAAGCTTGCAAGTTATCTTTTTTTAGTCCCTGTAGCAGCGATTGATAGCGCAGCTGCCGCTCACCTAATGGCATCGTCAAAGCAGTGCTTAAACCCTCTATCACGCTTTTTGGTTGATATGGGTCGATAATGACAGCAGCTTGCATTTGCTCCGCTGCTCCAGCATAACGTGAGAGCAATAGTACGCCAGGATTGTCAGGATTTTGAGCCGCAATATACTCTTTGGCAACTAAGTTCATACCATCTTTGAGCGAATTAACCCAACCGATATCACTCTGCCAAAAAAACGTCATTAGTCTCTCGTGGCTTATGACGTCTTCGCAGTAGTTGATAGCTTGCCAAGAACATGCATTAGGTAAAAACTGCTGATTAACATCATTAATAGCCGTTTTCACATCATTATAGAGGCGTTGATAAGCAGTCAAATCTAAGCGACTAGGACAGGCAATTTGTAATAACGTCAGCTGATTCTGATATAAAGAATTTTGCTGTAAAAAATCGCGGTATGCCGAAAAACGCTTTAACAACCCTTTTGAGTAATCGATTCTGTCCACCGCAATAATTTTTTGGGCAGCAGATTTTATGGTCTTTTTATCATGATTGGCTTTGGCATATTGCGAGGATAAGTGGCTAATTTGCTGATGTATTCTTGTCACATTTATTCCGATTGGATAGGCATTAATCCGCAAATAGTGAGGATGATTTAGACCTAAGTTAAGCATAATCTGCGTATTTTTTGACTGAGTAGAGGTGCTAAAACCTTGCGGGGCATATAAGGCGTTTATTAGCGAATCTTTTAAATAATAATGGCATACAGCAAAGCAATTGGCTCTACCTTGCTGAGTTTGTGTACCAATCACGTCGTAATGAGCAAGATGCGTAATGAGCTCACCGCTTTTATCAAGTGATTGCCAAAATGGTAATGAGACAAACGGGATGTGGAAAAAAAAGCCGATACGATTGCGAATACCCAGCTGCCTACAATGATATGCTACACTTAAAAAATGATAATCATGCACCCAAATCACATCATCAGGCTCAATAATCTTCTTTAATTGCTTAGCAAAAAGGTGATTTACCGTTTGATAGCCTGCGTAATCCTCTGGCGCTTGACTAATTAAATCAGTTCGCTCGTGCAGTAATGGCCATAGTACATTGTTGGCAAAGCCACAGTAAAACTGCTGATACTGCTCAGTGGTAAGTGCAGTGGTCATATAAGTGATGAATGTATTGGCACACGGCGCGTCAGCGTCTGCTAAAGCAGTTTGTTTGATACTACTAAATTCATTAGTATAATCATCGTTATAGCGCTCGACAATTTCACCATTCCAGCCCATCCAAACGACTGATTTTCCGTTCAATACGTCCTGCAGTGCTATCGCAAGTCCACCTGCCATTGGGTTGTTATCAGGCATTTTAACCCGATTAGACAAGACGATTAAGCGGCTCATACCACGTGTCTCACTCTCACCGTTTCTTTTA
Organism: Pseudomonadales bacterium; assembly: GCA_038235315.1. Taxonomy (GTDB): domain Bacteria; phylum Pseudomonadota; class Gammaproteobacteria; order Pseudomonadales; family Moraxellaceae; genus Psychrobacter. The sequence goes on from JBBSUA010000364.1 coordinate 1,652, forward strand.
CTAACACATTATGTTGTTGGCAGAAGCTTAAAAAGCTATCCAGTAAAACAGTCACTTCATGGGTATTACGGACATAGTAATTGGCATGTGTGAACTCACAACCTACCTTGATACCCATCCCTTTTATTAGCTGTGGGGAGTCTTTCAGCGATTTACTTTCACCTTGTACAGCCACAAACCCTGCCTCATCAGTAATATCATCACCGATGAAAATAGGACAAAGACTTTCACTACTTTGCATTTTTTTTAGTAAAGTTAGAATGGCAGTGCCTTTATCCACTCCTTTTGGTACCATCTCCCAAACATATTTACCGGACTTCAACGTCCAATTATTATGATCTTTTAAGATTTCTGACATGATGGCGTAAGCGTCATTAGCCAAAGCAGGATTTTGGCGAAAATGAAGGGCAACAGAATAGGGTTTATTTTCTACAGTGAAATCATCAAAGGGAATGCAAGATTGGACAATAGCTTGCCTTATTACAGTAAGTTCCATGGTGTCAACAGATGCAGTGTTTATCTCATTATTATCGTCGCCATCAAACGCTATCTCTAGTCCATGTGTGGCAGCGATTGGCAAGCTTAAAGGCGACAGCATTTGCCTTGCTTCAGCCAAACTCCGTCCTGTCACGACGGCGATTTTTACGCCATAGTTTTGTATTTTTTGCAAAATCTTTATGGTTGAATTAGGGATAACGGTGTCTTTGGGATTCAGTGTGAAGTCGGCTAACGTGCCATCTATATCTAGAAACAAACAATAGCCTTGCTGATGGGATAGATAGTCAGCAAAGCTTTTTGGTGGAATATAAATAGATCGCCTATTTATACTGGGGCTTCTTCCTGAAGTCACGTTTCTTCCCTTTTAGTAAAAGACCATTTTTCGCTCTAACACATCCTAGATTGGAAATAATGCGCCTGTCGAAAACTGTCACTTTTTTAATATGGATTTTTAGGAAAGCGAATACTAAGCATTTGAATCTAAGAAGAAGTGTGCCATAGCGCCAGATAAAATCTAGTGACCAGA
>JBBSUA010000365.1:0-2675 GCA_038235315.1 Pseudomonadales bacterium
AATTACCTTTCAACTTATAAAAAGTATATACTGTAATGTATATATAAAATTAAGAGGAAACGCTGATGCCAACCTTACAGCAAGACGATAAAATCCAGAATAGCTCGCAAAATAATGCCAATAGCCAAGCTAAACTGGTAGGTAAGAAAGATAGCGAGCAAGACACGGCTCAAGACATAGCCAAAGTATTTATGTCAGGCAATAGCCAAGCGGTTCGCCTGCCAAGAGCCTACCGTTTTGATGACAGTATCGAGCAGTTAGAGATCAAAAAAGTGGGTGACAGTCTGGTATTAACGCCTAAAGACAATGCTAATAATAGCTGGGCAAAGCGTGTAGACGACTGGTTTTGTACAGGTGACGATTTACATATTGAAGTACCTGACGATTTACTAGATGAGGAACGTGCTGGATTGGCTGATTTAGAGTTTCATGAGGATTGGTTTAAATGATGACTCGCTACTTGCTTGATACCAATATCTGCATCTACGCCATTAATAACCGCCCTGAAAAGGTAAAAAATAGAATCATTCAGGCAGGTGAAGGCAATTGCATCATATCCAGTATCGTCGCGTCAGAATTGGCATTTGGCGTCACCAAGAGCAATAAATCGAGCAGCAAGAGTAAGCTGATTCATTTTTTGTCTTTATTTGAGTTAGTAGCCTCTGATGAAAGGTGTATTTGGCACTATGCCAATCTACGCACCAATTTACAAGGCTCAGGGCAAACCATCGGTAGCTTAGATATGCTCATTGCTGCTCACGCCTTGGCATTAGATGCTACGTTGGTCAGTAACAATACGAAAGAGTTCACCCGTATTCCTGAATTAAAACTAGAGAACTGGGTGTGACTTTATGAATAACGTTGAACAAATAATGAATAATAAAAAACGGAGGTCATAGACATGAACTATACCGCAATCATCAAAGACGGTGGATTGTTTATTCCTAACGTATTTTCAGACTTAAACGATGGTCAATCGCATATTGTGCAAGTTACTGTCGATATCGACGACGTTCGTGACCAACTAGACGCAAATGCAGCGCCCAAAAAAGAAGCGCCAAGGAAGTACACCAAAAAACAGACCAAAAAAGAGAGTCAGGACGCTGACTTAAAATCACTTCGCAAAAGCACAGTTGATGAGTTTGAAAGCTTTAATGACAGTGAGCTTAGCGAAATGCTCAAGGCTTATATGAATAATGAACAAGAACCGACGCAGATATCGTTAGAGAATTTATAAACCATTTTAGTAAATCGCTTTCAAACTTCTAGATTAACAAACGCATAACCAATAAAGGCTAACCCCATGACTTACTCAATCTTTAATCAAACGCCAAACGATGCTATGAAAGAGCCGATGTTCTTTGGTCAGCCGGTCAACATTGCCCGCTATGACCAACAAAAGCATCCTATCTTTGAGCAATTGATTGAGAAGCAATTGTCATTCTTTTGGCGTCCAGAAGAAGTAGATGTCTCACGTGACCGTATGGATTTTGGCAACTTATCATCGCATGAGCAGCATATATTTTTGAGCAATCTTAAGTATCAGACCCTACTCGACTCTATCCAAGGTCGTAGCCCAAACGTGGTGCTACTGCCATTGGTGTCGATTCCTGAGCTTGAGACATGGATTGAGACGTGGTCGTTTTCAGAGACTATTCACTCGCGCAGCTATACCCATATCATTCGTAATATTGTCAAAGATCCGGGGCTGGTGTTTGACGATATTATTACCAATGATCATATTCTTGAGCGCGCCTCTGATATTGCTAAGTATTATGATGATCTCTATCGCAACTCTCAGCTATACAGCTTGTATGGTGCAGGTACGCACAATATTAACGGTGAGACGGTCACTGTTGATTTAAGATCACTCAAAAAGCAGCTGTATCTGTGCATCATGGCGGTTAACGTCTTAGAAGCCATTCGTTTTTACGTGTCGTTTGCGTGCTCGTTTGACTTTGCAGAGCGTAAATTAATGGAAGGCAATGCCAAGATTATCAAGTTGATTGCACGTGATGAAGCATTACATTTAACGGGTACGCAGCATATGCTGAACCTAATGCGCAATGGCAAAGATGATCCAGAGATGGTAGAGATCGCCAATGAGTGCTATGAACAAAGTATCGAGATCTTCCGTAAAGCGGCTGAGCAAGAAAAAGAATGGGCGGGTTATCTGTTCAAGGACGGCTCGATGATTGGTCTGAATAAAGACATTCTTTGCCAATATATCGAATACATTACTAACCTGCGTATGGAAGCCGTTGGCTTGCCATCAGCGTTCCCAAAATCTAAGTCTAACCCGATTCCATGGATTAATACGTGGTTGTCATCTGATAATGTACAGGTCGCGCCACAAGAGACAGAAATCAGCTCGTACTTAGTCGGTCAAATTGATTCGGACTTATCAAATAGTGATTTTGACGACTTTGAATTATAAGCTTTGAATTTTAAACCAGCAGTGCAGGATCAATTATGACGTGGGTAATGACCAGTAAAAAGCAATTCTACTTGCATGACGATGAGAGTCTGCTAGATGGATTATTGCGTACGGGTCATGATGTCAATTTTCAATGTCGAGAAGGCTACTGTGGTAGCTGCCGTGTACGTCGTATTGCTAGCTCACATCCTGTTGATTACCCTTTCTTACCATTAGCAATGATAGAAGATAATGAGAT
>JBBSUA010000366.1:0-2674 GCA_038235315.1 Pseudomonadales bacterium
AAACCACAAATCGGTAATGACAAACCGCGATTATTTAGACTGAAACAAGCGGATGCGATTATTAATCGTATGGGTTTCAATAATCAGGGTATTGATTACCTTGTTGAAAACGTCAAACGCTGCAAGTATAAAGGCAATATCGGTATAAATATTGGTAAGAACGCCAGTACGCCAGTTGAGCAAGCGGCAGACGATTATGTCTATTGTTTAGAGCGCGCTTATCCTCATGCCTCTTATATTACTATTAATATCTCATCACCCAATACTAAAAACTTACGCGATTTGCAAAGTGGCGAAGCATTGACTCAGCTGTTAGATACCATCAAAAATCGACACAGTCAGTTAGCGACCGAATATGGATATTATGTACCGCTAGTGCTAAAAGTTGCGCCTGATTTAGACCCTTTACAAGTAGACTATATCTCGCAGCAATTATTAGACTTCGAGATTGATGGTCTAATTGCAACCAACACTACCTTAAGCCGAGTCGGGGTTGAAGACTTAATGGATGGCGATCAGGCAGGCGGTTTATCGGGTCGTCCAGTCAGCCATATTAGTACTCAGATTTTGCAACAGTTCTCAGATCAGTTGGATGATAAAGTAACGCTGATAGGTGTTGGTGGTATTGATAGCGGCGAAAAGGCAGTCAAAAAAATCAATGCTGGTGCCGATATGGTGCAATTATATACAGGTCTTATTTATCGTGGTCCCGGACTGGTACAGTCTTGCATACAAGCGATTGGTGGCTATTACGATGCTCAGGAAATTTGATAAAGCAAAGCATAAATAATTGTAGGCTTAATCATAGCTCTATGCATAAGCGTAAATAGACAAACAGAACAGCAAGGTGATAAATATGAGTGGTTTAGATATAGTAATTGCTGTGGTTGTTCTGATTGGTCTATGGCGTGGCTTTCAGGTAGGTCTGATTAAAACAGCAGTTGGTTTGGCAGGTTGGTTTATCGCTTTGATTGCGGCGACACGATTAGCCAGTTCAGTTGCGCCGCAGTTGTCGGGTATCGTACAAAATCCGGTGTTACAAACGGCGATGGCATTTTTACTAGTTGTTATTATTATTTTAGCGGTTATGCATTTACTGGCATTTGTATTTTCGAATGCGCTCAAAACTTTGCGATTGGGCGTAGTCGATAAGATGGCTGGTGGTGTGCTAGGAGCGGCCAAAAACGTGCTCATGATTTTGGTTATCCTCAGTGTCAGTGCGCCACTATTGATGCAGATGCCGCAATGGCAAACCTCTGTATTAGCACCTGAATTACTACCTTACGCCCCGATGGCTAAAACATTGGCATCAGATTTACTAGGTGCGACTTGGGATCAAATTAATCAATCATAAATCGTTGTTATTTATTAATATCAGTTTCAGTCAGTACATATTACTAGGTTGTCGGTCAGCTGACAGATAGCACTGTCATCAAGCGTGATCGTCTTTGCATTACTAATATAAAGTTTTAAATAGGACGTAATTATGTGTGGAGTCGTTGGGGTTGCAGCTCATGAGCCAGTCAATCAAATTCTTTATGATGCCTTAACGATGTTGCAACATCGTGGTCAAGATGCCGCAGGTATTGTGACTTTGCAGGATGGGCGTTTATATTTGCGTAAAGAAAACGGCATGGTACGTGATGTCTTTATGAATCGCCATATGATCAGATTGGTCGGACAATTCGGTATCGGTCATGTTCGTTATCCTACTGCCGGTACTTCTAGTAGTGCTGAAGCGCAGCCATTTTATGTCAATTCACCTTATGGCATTACTTTGGCACATAATGGTAATCTGACCAATGCAGAGAGCTTGGCAAAGTCTCTTTATCAAGATGACCGCCGTCATCTAAATACTGATTCTGACTCTGAAGTGCTGCTTAACGTTCTTGCTCATGAGATGCAGAACTTGGGTAAAACGCATCCAACCGCTGATGATATTTTTGAAGCGGTAAAGGCAGTTTATCATCGCTGTGAAGGTGCTTATGGTGTGGTGGCGCTGATTACTGGTCATGGATTATTGGCGTTTCGCGATCCAAACGGTATTCGTCCGCTTATTTTTGGTGAGCGGCTAGCAGCAAATGGCGGCACAGAATATATGGTTGCGTCTGAGTCCGTAGCATTGACAGGCTCAGGTTTTAGCATCATTCGTGATGTCAAACCGGGTGAAGCTATTTTTATTGACTTAAACCATCAGTTGCATACACATCAGTGCGTAGAGCAAAAAGAATATACCCCTTGTATCTTTGAGTATGTGTATTTTGCCCGTCCTGACTCTATCATGGATAATATCTCGGTCTATAAATCGCGTTTGCGCATGGGCGAAAAACTGGCAGACAAGATTCTAGCAGAATGGGGTGAAAATCATGATATCGATGTGGTCATTCCGATTCCTGATACGTCGCGTACTTCAGCGATGGAGCTGGCATTAAAGATGAACATTAAGTACCGTGAAGGGTTTATGAAAAACCGCTATATCGGTCGTACCTTTATTATGCCGGGTCAGCAGCAACGCAAAAAATCCGTTCGCCAAAAGCTAAGCCCAGTGCCTTTAGAGTTCAAAGGTAAAAACGTGCTACTCGTCGATGACTCTATTGTCCGTGGTACTACTTGTTACGAAATCATTCAGATGGCGCGTGATGCGGGTGCTAAAAAAGTATTTTTTGCGAGCGCT
>JBBSUA010000367.1:0-2670 GCA_038235315.1 Pseudomonadales bacterium
ATAGCTTGCTAATATCTCGATATTATCTTTACTATTTTCCTTGTTTGACTTTAATTTATCTCATTTTTATCACCATTTTCAGATTGAGGACACGCCCTAGAGCCATAAATGAAATAAAAAGTAATTGAGTAATAGTAATCTGATTACGAATAGTATAAATAATTCATAGCGATTTAACCGATATCAACCCAAGCAGTAGCAACCTAATCGAGAAAAGGTGATGACTTTTTTATTAACATTACTAGCAGCTATTTTTGTGTTGGGGCCTCTGAGTGCTTTGCATGAGTGGGGGCACTTTATTGTTGCACGTCTGTGCGGTGTCAAAGTGTTAACCTATTCTATTGGTTTCGGTCCCAAAATTGCAGGTTGGACGAGTAAGCGTAGTGGCATTGACTATCGAATCTCAGCACTGCCACTTGGCGGTTATGTTAAAATGCTCGATGAGCGCGAAGGCGAAGTTGCGAAAGAGGAGCTGCATTTGGCCTTTAATCGTCAGCATCCTCTCAAGAAAATAGCCATCGTAGCAGCTGGCCCTATCATGAATTTTATCATTGCGATTGCCCTATTTTGGGTGTTATTCATAACCCCGTCTGAGCAATTGGCAACTAATATTGGGCAAGTATTACCAGATACACCCGCGGCAATAGCACAGCTACCAGCAGGTGATAAAATTATTGCGATTGATGGTCACGATGTACAGACGTGGGAAGGGATTAACTATCGTTTAGCAGGTCGTATGGGAGAGACTGATAATGTCAGTATCACTTTGCAGTCTGCTGACAAGGCAACCACTTATCAAGCGCCAGTGACTGATTTTATGCAAGGTAAAGCTGCCGGTCAAGACGCGCTGACCAGTTTTGGTATGTTGCCTTGGCAGCCAAATATCGCGCCAATCGTAGGCGAGCTATCCGCTGATGGTGCTGCTAGTTTGCAAGGTTTGCAAGTGGGCGATCGCATCACAGCCATCAATGACACTGCCATAACTGATTGGATCAGTGCCACACGTATTATTCGTAACAGTCCTGAAGTCCTATTGAATTTCACAGTACTTCGTGATGGCAAGTCGGTAGAGCTGCAAATCATGCCGCAAGGCAAAAAAGATAATTTAGGTAATGATTTTGGTCAGATTGGTGCTATGGTTCTCCAATCTGAGATTGTTATTCCTGACGCCTATAAGACCACGATAATACATGGTCCTGGTGAAGCATTAATCAAGTCGTTTGAAAAGACTGAGCAATTGGCAGTCATGACGGTAAGCTCAATGGGTAAAATGCTTTCTGGTATGATTGGCTTGGATAATTTATCAGGACCAATTACTATCGCAAAAGTTGCCAAACAAAGCTTCGATATTAGCTGGCAGATGGTATTGTCTACTGCCGCTTTGATCAGCTTAAGTTTGGCGGTGTTGAATTTATTACCGATTCCAGTATTAGATGGCGGTCATATTGTTTACTACCTCGTTGAGCTGATTCGTGGCAAGCCACTGTCAGAAGGCATACAAGCAGCAGGACTAAATATAGGTTTACTCTTACTGGCAGGTTTCATGGTGTTAGCGATTGGTAATGATATCAGTCGGTTGTTTTGATTGCATAATGCCTATCTAACAGAGTAAGATGCGATGCACTAACGTCTGCACAAGGATAGTATCCTGATTATGCAGACGCTATGATGTTATAACCAGAGTACTGCTACTATACTAATGGTAATTTTTAGTTTATTTTATGATACGTTTTATATAAAGTGTTCTGAGTTGTTAAGTGTCTAACAGTATCTGATATTAAATAGTATGGATACCAAATGAGCTAAACACAGTGCACTTTTTACCTTAACTTAAGCAAGTTCTTTATTGACGGATAGTGTTTATGCGTACGCCTTTATTTATGAGTGCGGCTGGGTTGCCGTTAGTAGTAGCAATGATGACTATGTCTGCACAGGCTGCAGATTTTGTAGTAACTGACATTGGCTTTTCGGGTCTACAGCGTTTGACTCCAGACAGTCTCTATCCAGTGTTGCCTGTTGCGGTGGGTGATACGGTTACGGACGACAGCCTTGCGGCTAGCATCAAAGCTTTATATGCCACAGATAACTTTGCCAACGTTCAAAGTAAGGTTGAGGGTAACCAGTTACGCTTTGACGTTGTTGAGCGACCAATTATCGCCGAAGTAAATTTCGATGGTAATAAACTCATTCCTAAAGAAGGTCTAACCCAAGGTTTGGACAATGCCGGTCTGTCAGTAGGTAATGTGCTGAAGCAGGCAACCCTTCAAGGCGTCGCTAATGAGTTGCAGCAGCAGTATGTTAGCCAAGGTTATTATAATAGCAATATCGAGGTCGACCAGACCTTACTTGATGGCAATCGTGTCAAGTTAGATGTACGCTTTATTGAAGGTAAACCCGCCAAAGTCGTCGACATCAATATCATCGGCAATAAACATTTTAGTGATTCAGAAATCAAAGATGTGTTTGCGGTAAAAGAGTCGTCATGGACAAACCTGATTTCTAAGTCTGATCGTTATGCCAAAGAAAAACTAGCAGCAAGCTTAGAGAATCTAAAAGCGTTATACCAAAATGATGGTTATGTGCGCTTCGCAGTTGATAATGCCGTGCTCAATATCAGTGAAGATAAAAAAAGCGTATTTATTGAGATTAGTTTAACCGAAGGTGAGCAAT
>JBBSUA010000368.1:0-2666 GCA_038235315.1 Pseudomonadales bacterium
AGGTAATTTATTGACCCAAAATCGATGGATGCTTTTATGCTTGAGTTCGCGAATTTGCAGACGCAAAAATAGCGCTTGGACTGCCGCCATTAGCAGTACACAGTAAGCCGCAAACGATAGGATAATATGCGCTTCTAACCCCATACTCACATTGGTCAACGGCTGATAAGGCGCGCGACCAATAAACCCTATAGTCATACCAATAAAAGCCGTCGGAGCCGCCAAGATACCTAAGCTGACAATAGGACGATATAGTGAGAAAAGCACGTAGAAGAATAAGAAAAACAAGCTAATCAAACTGATCACGTTGAATAGATTAAAATTCAGCCCATAAAGCGTAAAGATATAAGGATATAGCAGCGCAGCATGGGCAAGCATCCCTATTAGCAATAAGCCAAGGCTGATGATTTTGTGGATGACCTTATTGGTTGTCAATGCCCAACCGATGTAGATACTGACCACGATATAAGCCATACTAGCTATTATAAATGCAAGTAACACAGGTACGCCTCGTTAGGTATCAAAAGGGCAACGTTTAAGTTATCGTCACTTAGTGCCGCTCAAGTTAATGCTAAAATGGTATGATTACAATAATCGTTCAATTTATCATAAAATAGATGCCAATTGAGAATCATCTCTATTATTATTTTACGAATACTATTATTACAGATTGATTATTAACCAATTATTAAATGAGAGTTATTTATGTTTGATACCTTAACAGAACGCCTAACGTCGAGCCTGCGTAATATCGTCGGTACCGGTCAGTTGACCGAAGACAATATCAAAGATACGCTACGTGAAGTACGCATGGCACTACTTGAAGCGGACGTAGCGTTGCCAGTCACTCGCGACTTCGTCAAACGGGTTAAAGAGCAGGCACTGGGTGCTGAAGTACTAAAGGAGCTAGCTCCAGGACAGGCGTTTGTCAAGATTGTCCATGACGAGCTGACTGAAATGATGGGTAGCGCCAATCAGCAGTTAGAAATGACGGGCAAGCCGCCAGTCGTTTATTTACTAGCAGGTCTGCAAGGCGCTGGTAAAACCACAACTGCGGGTAAATTGGCTAAGTATCTACAAGAGCGTCATAAAAAGAAAGTGATGCTAGTCTCTGCTGATGTCTATCGTCCAGCAGCGATTGCCCAGCTTGAACAGGTAGCGGGGCAAGTAAACGCCAAGTTCGTCAATTCAAGTGCCGACGAAAACCCAATTGATATTGCCTTGCGTGCTATTGAAGAGGCCAAAATTCAGTATCAAGACATCTTGATTATTGATACCGCAGGTCGTCTCGCGATTGACGAAGCGATGATGGATGAAATCAAAGCTCTGACCGCTGCGGTTAACCCCTCTGAGACGCTATTCGTTGTTGATGCTATGACGGGTCAAGATGCGGCAAACACGGCTAAAGCGTTTAATGATGCGTTGCCATTGACAGGCGTTATCTTAACCAAAACGGATGGCGATGCGCGTGGCGGTGCGGCTTTGTCTGTGCGCGCTATCACGGGTAAGCCCATTAAGTTCTTAGGTCGCGGCGAGAAGTTAGATGCGCTTGAGCTATTCCATCCTGAACGTATTGCCCAGCGTATCTTGGGTATGGGTGATGTCTTAAGCTTGGTTGAAGAAGTCGAGCAAAAGATTGACCGTGACAAAGCCGAAAAAATGGCGAAAAAGATGCAAAAGGGCGGCGAGTTCGACCTTGAGGATCTACTCACTCAGTTTCAGCAAATGAAAAATATGGGCGGCATGTCAGGCTTCTTAGACAAGATGCCGGGTATGGGTGGCTCTGATATGCAAAAAGCCGTTCAAGATGCCAAGCCTGAAGAAAAAGTGCGCGAGATGGAAGCGTTGATCAATTCAATGACGCCATTTGAGCGTAAGAATCCGGATAAGATTAATCCTAGTCGTAAACGTCGTATCGCTGCGGGTTCTGGCCGTGAGATTCAAGATGTCAATCGTCTGCTCAAGCAACACAAGCAAATGGCAAAAATGATGAAAATGATCTCCAAACCTGAAGGCATCGGTAAAATGATGAAAGCCATGCAAGGGTTGACGGGCGGTGGTGCAGCGGGTAGCAGTGGCGGTCCGTTGTTTGGTGGTGGTCAATCAAAAGGGCAAAGCGGTATGAAAAATGTCAATCAAGCCGATATGGCTAAGCAAATGGGACTTGACCCAAATAACATGCCAAGCGCGGAAGATATGCAGAGAGAAATGCAAGAAATGCAGAACCAAGCACCAAAAGGCTTTAAAAAGCGGTTTTAAGTCAGACTGATTGCTTATAATAGAAGCTTCAAAGCTAGTAATGGTTTTGGAGCTTTTATTTTGATTAATTAATCAAGAAATTTGGTTTTAACATGGGTTACCATTCGCACTACTTATCACAGTTTAAATTTCAAATCTTCTTCGCTTTTCAAAACGTCTATTCCTCCCATTACACCAATACTGACTATATAAGGATAGTTCCAACAGATACCTTCTCTATTTGATAAGTTTTCAGTGAATGTACCATTAGTTTCTACAAGGTCACCCATCTTAATAATTGTATTTTCAATGATTAAAGTTTTATTAGCGCTATTCCATTGTGTTATCCCATATGGAAGAAGAGGAGTCGCCATATCTCCATAAACAGTGATAAAAACTAAACAATTATTATCCCAAGCAAATCGACC
>JBBSUA010000369.1:0-2664 GCA_038235315.1 Pseudomonadales bacterium
GCTTGCCTAGCACTACCAAAAGCACCGACAAGCTTCTCATAGGCAGATAACGACGCATTTACCTCATACCACAACGCCAATATCGCACGCTGTTCATCTGATAAGCAAGGTATCTCTGCCTTCGTCATAGTCTGACCCAAGAATGAGGATTATGAAACCTTATAAATAAGGCGGTGGTAATAACTGATCGCCCACATTTAATGGTAACTCTGAGCTGAGTACGTAAGCGTAACTGATGTTATCAAAGGTATTAAATATCATTACCATACCGCTTAACTCGCTTGGCAGACGTACTGGACTATCATTATCGATAGTGTCGCGAACAAGCTGGCCTTTTTGATAGACGTTTAATACATCGCCAGGCTTAGCCCCTTGCACTCTACCTAAATTCACCGCGACCACACTACCACGTGCTGCTGAGCTAATTGAATCCAATACTCTGATAATTGTGCCACCGCGATTAACGGAGGCAGGTACCGGATAAAATACAGGTGGAATCGAGTTATCAAGCTCTACAAATACGCGATCACCCTCACGAACTTCTTTGCCATAACTGTCTGTGAGTTGCAAGCTAGTCACGCCATTAGCAGCCACAGACGTCGCCAGTCCAGTGGCGACCTGCGTGACTTCTAAACCGATAATTTTTTGGGTCTTAGGCTCAACATACATTTCGCCTTCACGGTAGACGCCATAACGCTGACCAACAATCAATGGTAAACCTTTGGCATATATTTTATCGCCGCTGGCTGTGATTAGGTTACGGTTTTTAGACGCTAGCACATAAGGTGTGCCATTGAAGTCTTGAGGATTGACGATGATAGTTCTGTCTAACCAATGCTGAATCGCTGACATGGGTATTGCAGGAATACTGTTAGCCACTGAGGTAACCGTAACCGTACTCGCAACCACATTGCCCATCAATTGTTTTTCGACACCCGCACAACCTTCGCCAGTATCAACACCAATCAATGTTTTACCTTGGATAACACACAGTATAAGAATGTCATTAGGGTAGATAAGGTCAGGGTTTTTGATTTGCTTATTGGTCGCCCAAATCTCTTTCCAGCGCCATGGACTATCTAAATAGCGACCTGAGATGTCCCATAATGTATCGCCTTTTTTGACGATATAACGGTTAGGCGCATCAGCTTTGATGGTCGGTGGCGGATTATTGGCATGAGCAGTGCTTAGCAGCAACGTACTACTAAATACAGTCATTAGCAGTGTTTTTGCCATCAGGTTTAAGCTTATTTTCATTATCAGATCCATAATGGGTAAAGTATAACGCTGCCGCTATTGACGTAACGACTGTCCCCTAAACTATAGGCTATCGGTTACGACCAGCTGCTGCTTCTCCAAAATTTTAAAGAGCGTCTCAATAAAAAATTATAATTAAGAGTACAATAACACAATATTAAACACTTTTTTACAAAAGCGTAACCTTTTATCACGCTATTTTTTCACTGATATATTCTAACAACAGACCCATAGTTTCACGTGAAACAAAATCTCAATTCTTATCTATTTTAATAATAGTATCTAATTGGCTTTAATCTTTTGGCGAATTTGATCAGCGACTAATTCTGCATCATTTTTGAGTACAGTCACGTATTGCGGCAAATCCTCTAATCCTTCAGTATGCGCTGGGCGAGCAATATTAATGTCACCAACAGCATCAACGATGGTCTCAGCGAACTTCACAGGAAGTGCTGTCTCAGCACAAATAATGACTTCATTGTCTCGCTTTAACTCTCGCGCGACTTTGATACCATCAGCGGTATGCGGATCGACTAGTTCGCCATGCTGCTCATAGATAGACTTAATGGTTTGTAGACGGTCGCTATGAGTGGATCTACCCGCTGCAAAGCCATAACGCGAATTAACAGCATCCATCAGATCAGATAAATCAAAACCTTGCCCTGATTTCACCCCGTCAAATAAATCATGGACGCGCGCGCTGTCTTTATCTAATAATAAATAAACAAAGCGCTCAAAATTAGAGGCCTTTGAGATGTCCATTGATGGACTTGAAGTAATATAAGTCTCATCAGTCGGGCGCGGCTTATAAGCACCTTGATTAAAGAAGTCGTTGAGCACGTCATTTTCATTAGTAGCCACAATTAATCTATCAACGGGCAAGCCCATCTCACGGGCAATGTGACCGGCGCAAATATTACCAAAATTCCCTGATGGTACACTGAAGCTAACTCGTTCATCGTTGCTGGCAGTTACCGCAAAGTAGGCTTTAAAATAATAGACTATTTGCGCCAGTATACGACCCCAGTTGATGGAGTTAACCGTGCCTAAGTTATAAGCAGCTTTAAATTCAGCGTCTTGCTGCAAGGCTTTGACAATATCTTGGCAATCATCAAACATACCGTCGATTGCGATATTATGAATGTTCGCATCGGTCAAACTATACATCTGCGCACGCTGAAACTCGCTCATCTTGCCATGTGGTGACAGCATAAACACTTCAACATTATCTTTACCACGCAAAGCATATTCCGCAGCACTACCTGTATCACCACTGGTCGCGCCGATAATAGTGATTCGAGCGCCTTTACGTTTGAGCACGTACTCAAAGGCATTGCCCAAGAATTGCATCGCCACGTCTTTGAAGGCGAGCGTTGGACCATTTGATAGACCTAAAATATATATACC
>JBBSUA010000370.1:0-2616 GCA_038235315.1 Pseudomonadales bacterium
ACTTAGCAGATATTCCTGATAACGTCAAAGCAGGTCTGACCATTCAGCCAGTAGCGACGATTGATGAAGTGTTAAAAGCAGCTTTGGTGCGCATGCCAATAGCATTGAAACCTGCCAAAGTTACGGTAGATAAAACCAAAGGAAAAGTGCTGCATAACTAGTTTTAACTTATATGTAACAAAAGCCGTTTACTTCAATAGTAGACGGCTTTTTTATGGCTTGAATAATATTGTTTCAATTCATCAATCCGTCAAAGCATAATTAATTCATCGTGAAAGAGATACCTGTATAGCGACGCGCTACTGGCATAAATTTTTCTTGTGCGGGACTTACATTTATTAACCGATTGTTGCGCTTTTGATAAATATATATGAATAGTGCTTGGATATACTAACTACGACATTGACAAACATGATGGAAATTTTAGATAGTATTATAAATATTAACGATAACACCTCAATATAATTGGAGATGGTAATGAAAAAATCGACACTTGCGAGTGCTTTATTATTTGGATCAGCCTTAGTGATGACAGGTTGCCAAAGTACTGAAGGTCAACTTAATACAGGCAATCCATTAAATCAGCCTGCTCTGAAGTCAATGATTAAGACGGTAGACGGCAGTGATAAAGAAATCGGCCAAATCTATCTACGTCCTGTTGATGGTGGTGTGCAAGTTTACGGTAAACTGATGGATATGCAACCCGGTAAAACAGTGTCGCTACACATTCACGAAACGGGTAGCTGTGCGAATATGGGTAAAGCAGCTGGCGGTCATTTTAATCCCGACAACAAGCCTCACTCTAACCCAGACGATATGAATGGTCATGCAGGCGATCTACCCGTTTTGACCGCTAATGATGACGGGGTTGCTACTATTAATTACGTCAATAAAAAGATATCAGCGACTCAAACTGGTAAATACAGTGTAAACCGTCTTTCATTTATTGTTCATGATGGTATAGACGATTATATGAGCCAGCCAGCAGGTGCGTCAGGTGATCGTGTTGGTTGTGGTATCATCGAGAAAAACTAATGCGCAACATAAAATAATGGCACATAAAAAAACCTCTTAGATTATCTAAGAGGTTTTTTTAACAATGCACTTGTAAAAGTTGTTTTTTGATACCAGCCAAAACTAACCTTTTAATGCAGCCAGTACTTGTTGCTTCACGTCATCAATACCTTGCGTGCCATCGAACTTATCATACTTAGGGGCGTTTTCGCCTTCTTTAGCTTTATCTTGATAAAATCCGACCAGCGTTGAAGTCTGTTGATGATAAGTGGCTAGACGTTCACGAATCGTAGACTCTTTGTCATCTTCACGTTGGATCAAAGCTTCACCAGTGACATCATCGATACCCTCAATCTTAGGTGGATTATGATCGATGTGATAGACACGGCCTGAGCCTGCATGCTGACGACGTCCAGATAAGCGCTTAACGATTTCATCATCAGGAACACTAATCTCAACGACATGATCAATCGTCACTTCAGCATCTGCAAGTGCTTGGGCTTGTGGAATTGTACGTGGAAAACCATCAAGGATACAGCCATTAACGCAATCAGGCTTAGCAATACGCTCTTTAACAAGGTTGATGATAAGATCATCAGATACCAAGCCACCAGCGTTCATAACATCTTTGGCTTGCTTGCCAAGCTCACTACCCTCGGAGATGGCTGCACGTAGCATATCGCCAGTTGAGATCTGTGGAATGTTGTATTCCTGTGATATAAACTGTGCTTGAGTGCCTTTACCGGCGCCAGGTGGTCCTAGCAAAATAATACGCATCATAATATGGTTCTCCTCAATAAGTGGGATTGTTGGGATTGGCTAATTGTGTGAATATCGCGCCTACCTTACCTTGCAGCTTTACAAAGCTCAAGTATTATTAGTGTAAGCGCCGTATGTTGCAATGACTCAGCTGTTCATATAAATTGATTGCGCGTTGTCTTATTGAGCCACAACGCAACGCTTATCAGAACATTAAAGTACTCTATTAGCCTATCAATATAGTTAGGGTACCTGCTGATTGATTTCGACATTGACTTGGTTTTGATCAGCGCTAATGACTACTGGATTGCCAGATAAATCTCCTGACTCAGCGATAGCATTACCACTATGGCTAATACGTGCGACAACAGCTAGCTGAGTTTTTTGCGCGCGCGCCATTTGAATAGTGCGTTCAGGCATCATGGCATCAAGATCGCTTAGACTAACGGTAGCCTCACCTTGTTTGACAACCGAAATAGGCAAACGTTTGGCTGCAAACGGTGGCCCACCATTAACATCACGAATCGCGACAAACAAGACATCATCACCTTTTACTAATGGTAATAAGCTGGCGTTAATAGTCACTGTGACACTAATACCTTGTGCAGCTCGCTGTTGCTGCTTACTTACATTTGCACTTAACTCATCCAGACTTGCTAATGCTTGAGTATGATCACCCGGTTTTGCCGCGATACTGGCTCGCAAACGTTTGATCCAACCTTGTGCTTGCTCAAAGTTGCTCGCACGCGCCTCACCCATTGCCATTAACATCTGCGCCCCTTCATGCTGCGGGCTTTTTGCTAATACGTCTTGTAATACCCGACGACTAGTAGCATCCAACTG
>JBBSUA010000371.1:0-2609 GCA_038235315.1 Pseudomonadales bacterium
ATTCGTGGTGATATCGCTTGGGGTGGCAACTGGTTTTTCTTGGTTAGTGAGCATGGTCAGGATATTCAAGCTAGCAATGTTGCGGCACTTACCCAAACCTGCATGCAGATTAAACGCGCCTTGGTATTGGCTGGCATTACAGGCGAAAACAATAGTGAAATTGATCATATTGAACTGTTTGCAGATAGCGATGAAGTGCAAATAGACAGTAAAAACTTCGTGTTATGTCCCGGTGCTGCTTATGATCGTTCTCCTTGTGGTACGGGTACCAGCGCCAAGCTAGCCTGCCTAGCCGCTGATGATTGTCTTAAACCTGAGCAAACTTGGTATCAACAAGGGGTAGTTGGTAGCGTATTTACTGGTAGCTATCAATTTGCAACGGCTATGAACAACACTCAAGCCATCACTTATCCTGAAAACACAATTATCCCAACGATTGGTGGTCACGCTTATGTTTGTGCTGAAACGACCTTAATCGTAAAAGAAAATGATCCATTCAAATGGGGCATACCGTCCTAGGTACGCGCATTTTATAGATCAATTCTAATCATTATGTATGGTATATGAGATTTTAATGACTACTTCAAACTTCGACTTGCATATTATTGGTGGCGGCATCATTGGCTTGGCTGCTGCGGTAACTTTGCAAGCGCGCGGAGTGAATGTAGCGCTGCTAGAAGCTAATGAGATCGGTCATGGTGCCTCATTAGGTAATGCGGGTCATTTGGCAGCGGAGCAAGTATTTCCGATTGCCGATGCCAGTATGCTGCGCCACATTCCCGCTATGTTGTTTAATCCAGCAGGACCGTTACGCTTAGATTGGCGTTATCTACCACGCCTGATGCCTTGGGCAATACAGCTCCTTATGAATATGCGTTCCGAGCCTTTTGAACGTATTCATCACGCATTATTAAATTTAAACCAAAGCAGTATTCAATCTTGGCAACAATTTTCGAATCAATGGCAGCTTAACGATTGGGTGCATGTTGAAGGGTCATTATTAACCGTCGAAAAACTGCCTAGCCTTACTCTATTAAAAGCACATGGCGAGCGTCTTAATGCTGTTGGCGTGACTAATGAGCTACTGACTAAAGAGGCGCTGCTAGAACGTGAACCTGCTTTACAAGACAATCAACTTGGGGCGTTATTTTTTCCTGAGACTGGTCATATTACTAATTTAGATATGGTCGTCAATCAGCTTAGTCACACTTTTAGACAGTTAGGAGGTCACATTATCGAGCATTGCCGTGTCTTGGAAGCAAAGACAAGCGCAGATGGTATTCGCTTGACAACCAGCCAAGGTGATATGACAGCTTCTAAAGTTATGCTGTCAGCAGGCGCGCATTCCAAAGTATTGGCCAAGCAGCTTACTACTGTTAGCGTGCCTCTTGATACTGAGCGCGGTTATCACCTTATGCTCCCCCATGAAAGTCAACGCTTACAAATTCCCGTCTCGAGTATGGATAGACGGTTCATTATGACGCCGATGCAAAATGGTTTGCGTCTAGCAGGCACCGTAGAATATGCAGGGCTTGAAGCTCCTGCTAATATGCAGCGTGCACAGATGCTATTGCAACAAGCGCAGCCTATGTTAAAGACTCAGCTAAATGCTAGCGATAAGATGCCTTGGATGGGCTTTCGTCCCTCAACAGCAGACTCATTACCTATCATCGATAAAATCGACACTGTATTTTTGAATTTTGGTCATCAGCATTTAGGCTTAACACAAGCCGTCGTTAGTGCCCAAATGATTGCCGAATACTATTTTGGTGAAACTCATACTATAGATCCAATCCCTTACCGACTTGCTCGTTTTAAATGAGCAGCTCGTTACCCTTTTATAGTCAATGAAAAGTAATATCGATACATCACGTACTGCTGATATAAATTTTTCTTGCTTGCTGTGCCTACGCAGACAGAGGCTGCAAAAAATTTATATCAGCAGCACCGTAGCGTTTTTAAGATACTTTCATTATATATGCCTAATAGGCTATAAAAATCAACGCATTAAACTCTTTAATAAAAAGGATAGTCTCATGAATATGAATGGAATTTTAGTCCCTATCGTTACCCCTTTTAATAACAATGGCGATGTTGATGCTCAAACGCTAACTCAGCTAGTTAAAGCCTTTATCAATAAGGGCGTCGCAGGTATTGTGGCTTGTGGTACGACGGGCGAATACTATACGTTTTCTGATCAAGAGCGTGAGCTGGTTTTAACCACCATCGCTGAAGCTGCAAAAGGCAAGGTCACCCTCATTGCTGGTATCAATAGTTTATCAACAGACAACTCTATTGAGCTGGCTCATCAAGCTCATGCATTAGGTTATGACGGTTTAATGCTGTCTGCACCTCCTTATAGCTTACCTGAACAAGACGGCATCATTGCTCATTTTGAAAAAGTTGCAGATGCCAGTGAGCTACCTATTGTTATGTATAACTTCCCTGCCCGCGTTGGCGTGAGTATTGAGTTTGATACTGTCGCGCATTTAGCCAAGCACCCTAATATCATTGGTGTCAAAGAAAGCAGTGGCGATTTTAGTCATGCCCTACGTTTGCTGCAAGCCAACTTTGAAAATTTTGACGTGGTTTGTGGCTGTGATGATCAG
>JBBSUA010000372.1:0-2608 GCA_038235315.1 Pseudomonadales bacterium
AAGAAAATGCAATAGATGTAGATACACCTATCGATACTAAGAAAGTGCTTCTACGAGATGTAATGGATGGCATGATTCCGGTTATAAGCTGGGTAGCAGCCGGTAGCTTTTCTGACGTTATGCCAGTGACAATAGATGATGCAATAGACTGGATTCCACGCCCGCCCCATTTATCAGCTCGTGCTTTTGGTCTGATTATTGAAGGACGTAGTATGTGGCCAGATTTTAAGCCAAACGAAATAATTTACGTAGAGCCTGAGATTGCGCCTTGGGAATTAGTGGACGGAGATCTGATAGTTATTCATTGTACTGATGACAAGCAGGCAACGTTTAAACAGTTAGTGATTGGCGACAGTCCTGAAGATATGTATTTGAAGCCACTAAATAAAGAATGGCCTGATCAGAAAATGGTTCCGATGGGTGAATGCATGCTAGTAGGTGTGGTTGATAGTAAGTTCACCCGCTACAGAAACAGGAAAGTTTCATGAAGCCGTATGAGTATCACTGGATATGTCACTTCTTAAAATATGCTAAGCCAGTAGATACCCTGCCCTTTGGATGGTGCATCTATCGTGAGGCGTTGGATTGGGATTGAGTTTTAACGCGTAATAGCCAGCACGCTTGAGACTGGCTGACAAGGAGAGTAAAAGTGAATAACGATTACGAAGTCATTAAACAAGCGATTATTGATAAGTCGTCAATATCAGCAACGTACCAAGGCTATCATCGTGAAATGAATCCTCACGTCATTGGTACAAAAAATGGTAGAAAACAGGCGTTGTTTTATCAATTTGGTGGTGAAAGCAGTTCTGGTACAATCACACAAAACTCAAAATCCAATTGGCGTTGTATGCCTATTGATCAGTTGAGCAATGTAAAAGTTACTGATAAAGGTTGGCACACAGCAGAAAATCATGGAGCTGCACAGTCATGTGTAGATAAGATTGATGTAGAAGTGAGATACTAAACAAAGATGTCGGAGGTTTGCCAAAACAGTAATTGATAATTAAGAAAACTTCAGAAAAGGATTTCATTAATGAAAAAAGTAATACTGGCTACAGTATTGTCTATCACTACTCTATCATCCAATGCAGCAATCAACACAATTGATAATCCGTTTTACAGTAATACTGAAGTTGATCATCCGTTATTTGCTAAGGGTTCAGGTGGATCGGAATGCAAGAACCTACCTAGCATCTGCGGTCAGATGGCTAATTGTGAGCAAGCCAAGCAGGCTCTTAAGTGTGGCAATACTAGACTGGATAGAGATAAGGACGGTGTGCCATGCGAATCAATCTGCCCGGGTGGTTAATTAGTATTGCTGCCTTATCGTTAGCTGCATGCGCTCCTGCACAAGACAACAGAGATGATTTTATTTCTGGGTATGTTGCGGTGCATGAAATGTTTTGGTCTGCTGATCATGATACACCTTACCCATTTACGACATCAGGTGAAATATCCTGTGTTTATTATCCAGATTTTGGCACTGAGATCTATTTTGAACCTTCAGGCTATATTGATGAGTCCTCTATTGGTACTCCGCTTAACAAAGCGGCTGCAGAGTCTCTAAAACAAGCAGGTCTGACGCCAAACGTGCCTTACAGTATTAAGAAGGGCGCTGACTTGAGTGAGGCTAGACAGGTTGGACTGAAGGTGTGTGTAGCGTGAGATAGTTAAGGTTGGGATCTGTAAAAATTAAACAATTATTGCTGAAATCATGTCATAGTGATATGGTTTCGGTATTCTGACACTAATAAGGCACAAGGAATCATAAACTAAAATGAAAGACTTTTTTCTAGATATGTGGTTCGCAATTCAGCATTCCCTAGTGTATTCGTTTCGAGGTGCAGCTGCGGCTTCAGTTATACTTTTAGTAACTGTTTTTATTGATTATATGATGCCTAGAGAAATTGCTTTTCTCAGTAATTATATCTCGTTAGAGTCATACCATTTAGCTTTATATGCTATAGGTGGAATATATGCCATACAGATTTTCATCACTACTTGGATAAAAGACTATAGACGTGAATATCTTCCCCGCTGGTTGCTAGGCTAAAGGCTAATAAAAAATGATTACAATACATGCTGCAGTAATTCACGAGTTAAAAAAATCTCATCATATTAGAGGTCCTGAAAGTGTCGAGGTTATTAGTAGGAATGGCTTACATCAACATGACCCGTTACTAAGACAATTTGTTGATAGAATTGACTTCGATGCTCGAACTGCAGTTAGAGCATCATCCAAATGTTCTGTTTTTACTAAAAATGATACTTTTGGTCAGGTAGCTTCTAACTATTTTGCAAGTAATGAAACTTACGAATTGGATATAGATAATTACTTGGATTTATCTATTGAGTTAGTTACAGCTTTAAGCGTTCAAATGTCAAATACATCGGCTGCTACGGGTGGTCATATACCTATCTTATGGTACTCAAGGGGTGATACTGAATACCTTCTGATAGGTTTAGTAAATCCATCTAGTGGATTTACTATTGATCCTAATGGAGTTATTGTTGGGAACACAAATATCGATAAAGAAGCATTACGGTTTTCACTACGCATAGAGCTAGCTAACCTAGCTGAACACCATAGTTTTGTCACAGATCC
>JBBSUA010000373.1:0-2608 GCA_038235315.1 Pseudomonadales bacterium
CGTCACAGCCCATTATTGCAGCTTGGTCAATCATATCCTGCGCGCCTCCCGTACATAGTCCTACACGTTCAATCATTTTTGAATCTTCGACTTGGTCTTTTTGGGCATATTTGTGGGCATAATAGTTACTTGATATGTGTAATGGCACACGTCCTAATGCTTGAGTGATAGTGGCAGCTAGATTTGCGGCGCTTTGTGGAGTGCAAGTTGCAATATTGCCAACAGGATGTGACTCATTTGGATAGAGCGCGCCAGTAATAGTTAACCCTAGTACATCGGCGAGCTTGGCATTGTTGCCAATGACAGGATGAGCATCAAGCGGTAAGTGATAGGCGATTAGTGAGATGCCGTGTTGCATAAGTTTGCGAATACGGCGACCTTTCATACCTGTTATAGGCTCAGATTCACCTTTCCAAAAGTAGCCATGATGCACCAAAATAGCATCAGCATTGGCCGCAATAGCGGCATCGATGAGTGCTTCACAGGCAGTCACACCTGTCACGATACGCTGTATAAGCTGCCCACCATCGACTTGTAATCCATTGGGCGCATAGTCTTTGAAGGCGTCAGCAGATAGATAATCGTCACAGAATTGTGTTAATGCCTGTGCCGTAAGTGGTAGGTTTTTGGGTTCAGTTGTGATGTCTTTGATCACTATTATGGCTCCTTATTATTGAATGAGTCCAAGCGCTAATATTGGTCGCTAAAAGCGACTACCTAGGAATTTTATAACCGTTATTCTAACATAATCATAAATAGCTGAGTCTGAATAGAAAATCCTATTGATAAGAATATCTGTTCAGCATTTAAATCTGTCTAATAACTGAAATGGTACATGATGTATTACTATTTTATGGTGATGACAGTTATAATTTACATAGATAAAAAGCCTATATAACGTAGCTTATACAACGTACTTTTCAGATAGCATCAGCCATCATTTATTGATATAAAATTTACAGAGGTTTTTATATGTCGTCATCCCCGAAAGCCAACAATAAAATAGCTATTTTAAAATGGTTACCTTGGATTTTATTGCTGATAGTAATTGCAGCATTTATTTGGCTGTTCGCGAGTATGAAGACAACGTCAGACAAAGCATGGGAGCCACCAAGAACGACAGCGGCTGAGCAGCAAGCGTCAGCATCTGTTGGAGATACGCCTGCGCCTATAACTTCTTATCATAACGCTGTTGCGCGTGCTTCACAGTCCGTTGTCAATATCTATACTACGCAGACGATGGCTGAGCATCCATATATAGATGATCCTGCACTACGACGTTTTTTTGAAGACAATAACCAACAAGAGCAAGGTTCAACTAACTTAGGCTCTGGCGTTATCGTATCCGCAGACGGTTATATCGTGACCAATGCACATGTAGTCGAAAAAGCAGACGAAATCACAGTTGCCTTTAGTGATGGTCGTAAAAGTCGTGCTACCGTTATCGGAACTGATCCTGATAGTGATTTAGCTGTGATAAAAGTTGATATGACAGGATTAACGCCTCTTAGCTTTCGTAAAGAGCCCATTCGCGTTGGCGATATAGCATTGGCAATTGGTAACCCATTTGGGGTGGGGCAAACGGTTACCCAAGGTATTATCTCGGCAACTGGACGTACAGGACTTGGAGTTAGTAAATTTGAAGACTTTATTCAAACTGATGCTGCTATCAATCCCGGTAACTCAGGCGGCGCACTCGTTGATGCACGTGGTGAGCTAGTCGGGATCAATACCGTTATCTTCTCGCGTTCTGGTGGCTCTATAGGTATCGGTTTTGCTATTCCCACGGTATTGATTGAGCAAGTGATGAATGGCTTAATCAAAAATGGTCGGGTTAGTCGGGGTTGGTTAGGCATTGAGATACAATCACAGCTGCGTGATCCAACACAGCTTGAGACCTTCACAGGTGTTGAGGTTCTCAAAGTCGTTCCTCAAGGTCCTGCTGCCAAAAGTGGTCTACAAGTTGGCGATGTGATCCTGACTATCGACGGTGTAGAGATGACGGATGCCAATAGACTCATTCAGTATGTCGCACGCAAGTCACCTAACACTACACTTAATACGCAAATATTACGCAATGGTAAAAATCAACAAGTTAATATTCTGCTAACAGAGCGTCCAGCGCAAGAAGTCATTGAGGTGCCAGTTGCTGCTAGTCGTGGTGGGCAACCGAATTACCATGGTGAGTTGCAAGGTGATGCGCCTATGATGAGCGAGGAAGAGCGTGATCGTATGCGTGAGGAGCTAATGAAGCTGTTTGAGCAAGATGCTGCTGCGCAGTAGTCTTAATACCATTCACAAAAACACGATTAGCTGTGTCAAACTCGTTTTCGGTGCTACTCTAGTTTTTGTGAAGGTATAACTTCAACTTTTAAAGTGGTCAATAAAAAGCGCGCTGTCCTTAACTGGGCAGCGCGCTTTTTATAACATATCAATATTTAAAACTATTTCTCAGTCAGTTCATGATTAATATAAATCACACCTTGAACACGACAGCAGCAGGGCAGTATCTCATTATCTTCTATCATTGCTAATGGCACAAAGGGATAATCAACCGGATGTGAGCTGGCAATGCGACGTACACGGCAGCTACCACAGTAGCCTTCTC
>JBBSUA010000374.1:0-2579 GCA_038235315.1 Pseudomonadales bacterium
AAAAACTATTTTGTCATATTGGCAAATGAGTTGTTGCAATTTAACATAATAGCATTAAACTAATTAACTAAATAGTTAAACATCTAATTAGTTATCTAGTTGCCATAGTACTATATAACTAGCTCAATGGATAGCAACTATTTAAACAGCTTTTAACTTTAATTAGATAGTATAAGGAAGACCATGATGACCACAAATAGTGATACTACAAGGATGATAGAAACCAATTTGACTAATTCCAATGAGGGTCATGTTGTCTGGTCGCCTGTTAAGTCAATTTGGTATAGCGCTCACGCTATCATTGCCCTAGTTGGTGGTTACTTAACTTTTTCATGGAGTGCGTTACTCATATTTGCGTTATTCACAGGTATAACGCTTTGCTTAGGACATTCATTAGGGATGCATAGGCGGCTGATTCATAAAAGCTACGAGTGTCCCTTATGGATGGAATATTTATTTGTGCATTTAGGGGTTTTGGTCGGTATGGCAGGACCGCTTGGTATGATGCATCAACATGATTTGCGTGATTGGGCACAGCGCCAGCTTCAATGCCATTCCTACCTACGTCATGGCAGTCGCTTTTGGACGGACGGTTGGCAGCAGCTAAACTGTGACTTAGTTTTGGACTCTCCTCCAAAATTTGAGCCTGAAAACCGCGTCAAAAATAATAAAGTTTATGCAGTAATGGAAAAAACGTGGATGTGGCAGCAACTGCCGTGGGCGCTATTATTATTTTACTTTGGCGGCGTAGCGTGGGTGATTTGGGGTATCTCAATGCGTATCTTTGTTTCTGTCACAGGGCACTGGTTAGTCGGTCACTTCGCCCATAACAAAGGTCATAGAGATTGGCATATCAATGATGCCGCAGCACAGGGTTATAACATCAAATTTGCAGGCTTTATTTCTATGGGTGAGTCATGGCACAACAATCATCACGCCTACCCAGGCTCTGCACAATTAGGTATTTATAAAGGTCAAACTGACCCAGGATTTTGGGTACTAACTGTTTTAGAAAAGATTGGGCTGGTTTGGAATATTAAATTGCCTGAAGATTTAGATTATCGTGCTGAGTTAGTGCCTTTTTTGACTACAAAAAAGTCAAAGTTGATTGTTTTGGAGAAACCATTATGAGCCTTGTTAAGTCTGTTTTTTATAGCCCGCTTTCAGTCGTTGCCATCGTTGTATTTCTCATGGCGCTAACCGTCAGTTTAGACCTTTACTTCCTTATTAAAACCAGTCTAATCATATATCTTATTGGACTAGCCGGTACTACTCTCCTTGGCGTTCCAGCTTATCTAATCTTAAAGAAGTTAAATATAACAAATGGCATTGTTTATTCTTTGATAGGCTTTATATCACCGTTACTTATCTGTTGGATACCTATGTACTATAGTCAACAAAGTGTTCTTTTTCTCATAGGAGTAGTATCTAGCTGCTTCGGCGCATTATGTGCTTATGTGTTTTGGTTAAATGCCGTATATAAAGAACCTCAATGAATTATAAAAAATATTATAGTGACCTATCAAACATTCTATTAAAGCATTATTTACCATTCTGTATCTTTTGGAGCATGATCAACTAATATTAATGCTACTCCTTTTACTTCGACAAGCGCCTGCCCTCTCTTCACCGTTCTAATATCTATCTTATCGACGTAAGCATAATGGATCAAAAAAAATAGAACAGTCTAGTAGAAGGTGTTTGGATATAAAGTTACTGTATAAAAGTGACCAAAATTATACTATAACCCAATTGAAAGGACAAAGGCATAGCTGATAATGTACAAAGGCTAAGGAGTTTTAGGGCGTGTTGAACATTCACTAGAAGGCACTGCTGATCGCTAAAATGGATCTAGTTTAAGGTGCTTGGAGAGTGAAGGACAAATATTATGCATATAATAAAGGCGCTTATTTTTAGTTCACTTGTCGCAACTATTACTATGATAATTTTAGTATTTTTTGGGTTAAATATTGACTCATTATTATCAGCAGCTTCGATAGTCCTTTCTATAAGCTTTCTACACTCAGTATTAATTGGTATTGCTTATATATTTATTGGCTTTATATCATCTATAATTCTGTTGTTTGTAAACACTTTTCTATAGCTACGTTCAAAATTTCAAACACAATTTATAAACCATTTTAAAACCCATTTAAAATTTGCTACACTACGCCCGCATTTGCTAATTCCACAATCAGGTAAATGTTATAACTTGAATTTTAATAAAATTTGCACTAGGTTTACGTCCTAGCCAGCAGGAGATATAAATGAGTATCACAGAAAATAGCAGTATCTTAAAACAAAACAGTATTGAAGCGTCAAGTCACGCCACTGAATATGATAGCGACGTTAATAATATCGTTGTTGCCGCCCTTTATAAGTTCACGCGATTTGCAGACTTTGAACAGTGCCGCGAACCTATCTTAAAGTCTATGCTCGATAATGATGTAAAAGGCACATTATTGATTGCTGCCGAAGGTATCAACGGTACGATTTCTGGTAGCCGTCAGGGTATTAATAACGTCTTAGCTTATCTACGCTCTATTGAAGCCATTGGCAGCTTCACCTTTAAAGAGTCT
>JBBSUA010000375.1:0-2550 GCA_038235315.1 Pseudomonadales bacterium
CTTGTGTTTATAATTTACACGAGATTGCTACTGCTGACGGTCAAGATGCTGACGCTGATGAGTTACTGAAACGCTCAATCAGTGCTAACGTCCGTATGTCAGTCAGTCAGCTTAAGCATGGTTCACGCAGTTTGGAGGACTTAGCAAGCAGTGGTCAATTACTCATTGTAGGTGCAGAGTATGATCTTGAAACAGGTAAAGTAAGCTTTTTAGACAGCTAATTTTGCGGATAATAATGTACGTTTATTTTTTTTACTTATCATACAAATGTATCAAAAAATAAAACAATAAGGTCGCTGATAAATGCGACCTTATTGTTTTATGCTGTAGTTATCTTAGTATTTCCAAAATTTGAGGAAAATTATGTCTGATTCTACAAGCCCTACTAGTCACTCATCTACCACTGACCAACCCCAAAGCAGCATTAAGGTGGAAGGCGTTCAATCTATATCTTCCGAAACCACTGGTTTCACCTTTAATCATACGATGCTACGAGTAAAAGATCCTATCAAATCCTTGAGTTTTTATACGGGGATATTGGGTATGACTTTATTGGCTATCAAAAAGTTCCCTAAGATGGGCTTTGATTTATACTTTTTGGCTAAGCTTACTGATGATGAGCGTGACAACTTACCTGCTGGTGATGATTTAGCGATTTATACTTTTCGTCAGCGCGGTATCTTAGAGTTAACGCATAACTATGGCACTGAGACTCAAGCTGATTTTAGCTATCATGACGGCAACGAAGAACCACAAGGCTTTGGTCATATTTGCTTTAGTGTTCCTGATTTAAAAGCTGCGGTCAGTTGGTTCGATGAAAACAAGGTCACCTTTAAAAAACGCCCCGAAGAGGGTAGTATGAAAAACATTGCTTTTATTAAAGACGTTGATGGCTATTGGATTGAGATTGTAGAAGCAGGTTTAATGGACTAAGTTTTTGAAGCGTTTGATAAATATAAAAATGACAGGAATAACGATTTTATGCCCACTTTTTTTGTTGATATGACGATTAGTGCTGCGACTACTGATCCCTTAACTTACCAAGCAATCGCTAATACTGCTAACGATTTAGTAAGGAGTTTTGTAGAACGTATTCCCTACTTTGTAGCGGCATTGATAGTCATGCTTATTTTTTGGCTACTATCAAAAATCTTTAAAAAGGTTGTGCTCAAATTATTAGGCAATCGTAGTAACCATCAAAACCTAGTGAAAGTATTCCAGCGCGTTGGCGGGGCGCTGATATTTTTTATCGGCTTTATGATAGCGATGGTCGTTGCCATTCCGGGGTTTACCCCAGCCAAATTGATTGGCGCGCTCGGTATCGGTTCAGTCGCCATTGGTTTTGCTTTCAAGGATATCTTTCAGAATTTATTATCTGGTATTTTATTATTGCTGTCAGAACCATTTCGTATTGGAGATCAAATTGTCTCAGGCGATTATGAAGGTACGGTTGAGGATATCAAAATTCGTGCAACGATGATTAGGACTTATGATGGTCGTCAGGTAGTTATTCCCAACTCAGATCTATATACCTCAGCACTCACTGTAAATACCGCTTACCAACAACGCCGTTTGCAACTGGCAGTAGGTATCGGTTATGCAGATGACATCAACGCTGCCAAAGCTGAAATTATGCAGGCGTTAGACAGAGCAGATACGGTGTCTAAACAGGCTTCACCTACTATCATTGCAGTGAATTTGGGTGATTCTACTATCGATTTGATAGTGCGTTGGTTTATCGATGATGGCAATCAAGCCAATAAGGTGAACTCTATAGACCAAGTGATTATTGAGATTAAGACAGCACTAGATGCGGCAGGTATAGATATGCCATTCCCAGTACGCACCTTAGATTTGAGTGACCCGTCAGTAAAAGCCATCGTCAAGCAGATGGCAGATAATGAGACTGCGAACCGTAGCATTAGTAATGATGCGCGTGACGTGACTAAAATTACTGCAGAGTAAGGCTTTCAGTCGGTGCTTTAGATAAACTTAGGTTATAAAAAAACCGCTATATCAAAAAATATGGCGGTTTTTTATTATTTTATTTTAATCAGAGGTTTAGTCAGCATCTTTTACTTGGAATTCAGTATGGCATGACTTACAGCTTTTGCCGACGTTAGCAAAAGTGGGCTTGAAATCATCGACATTGGCTGCTGTTTGAGCCACAGTATTGAGCTCAGCAGTCATTTGTTGGAATTTTTCACCCTCAGCACGAAACTCATCAGCATTCGTCCAAACGGCTTCTTTGGCATTACCAACGGCTTCTTTATCCTCGAAATGCACCCAAGGAGTTTTGGACGCATCCGCTAAGAATGCAGCTTGCTCTTTAAGTTGGTCGGCGTCAAAAGTATCTGGCGCTTTAACCATATCACCCATAATACCCATGGCATCACCGTAGCTCTTCATAATATCTTGACGTGCTTTTACATCAGGATTAACGGGACCACTACATGCTGTCAGTCCTAGTGCTACCGTCAAGAATGTCATACCAACGATTGATTTCAACGCTTTGTTACTGTGAGCCTGTACCATGATAATACTCCTTTA
>JBBSUA010000376.1:0-2543 GCA_038235315.1 Pseudomonadales bacterium
AACTGACTAAATGGTCAGGTTTATAATAATTTTTATAGATGAGCAAAAAATTTGTTATATGAGCGTAAAATGCGCAATTAATGATTTTGAAGTTAAGAAACGATAAGATCGAGTCAGTCAAAATAGGGTAATTAATACTCTGGAATTATAGGCAATAAAAAACCCCTCAAATATCAATTTAAGGGGTTTGGATTTTCATAGATTTAACGTCAGGCGCAACAAAATATTAATTGGATTAGCATTTTAAAACCGTAAATTTTGACAGCAAAACTCTGTTAAAAATTAGTAAATTCTATGCCAACACCAGTGCCGATATCAGTGGATTCAATATCAGAATCTACGGCCCAAATTCGGCTAGAAATCAGCGTTTTTGGATTATATTGATGTTCCCAAGCCACATCGGCTACTTTTAGCTTATCTGAATTAGGAAATGCCTGATTAATAGATTCGTCTGATTGATTTACTTTTGCGTATTGTAGCTTGGCATTAATGAAGTTTTTGTTATCTACCCACAGCTTACCGCCGAGCGCGACACTTTCAGCATCACCGCCTAAGGCATGACCCAGCGGGTAACCTTGTTGATAGTAGCCGTCTGTATAAATAAAATGATCATAGGATATGCCACGTACTTCACCACCGGTACGGGTATCTGTATACTCGGCATAGAGCTGGTAAGGCTTGCCATAAATATTAGCGGCATAGTCTACGCCAGCTAGATACATGTTCTTAGCAGGTAATCCACCGGCTTCATCTTCACCCACATATTGACCGTAGATACCGGCAGGGATATTGACTAACGGCGCTAGACTTAACCGCGCATCAAAGCCAGCAAGCTGATTGGCAGGGTCATTGCCAGAGTTACTACTATTAGTAGCCTCATTATCTTTTGTTCCTAAAACAGCATCGCCAAATGAGCTAAGACTCTCTGGTCGGCCTTCACCGCCCCACATAAAGGTACGAGAAGCACCCACTTCTAACCAAGGCCATGGGCTAGCAGTAAGACGCGCACCGAAAAGTTTGGCGTCTGGCACTGCTTGGTAATCGTCTAGCTGACCTGCAAACAGCTGATACTGCCAAGGGCCTACCCAAGATAAATATGGAGATGTTGGCGAGCTTTGCTCATCACGCTGCATAGTGAGACCTGTAACGGGAATGCTGGCATCTCCTCGAATAAGACTCCCATCGTGTCCTGGACCCCACCATGCTGGAATCTTACCCGCTATTAACCACTGATTAGCAAGCTTACCAGCGACATAAGAGCCTTCAAAGCTAACATCGTCTTCATCGATTAAGTCATCACTTTTAGCATTGACTTGTAGGTTGAACTCCCAATCCTCCTCACTCAGACCCGCTTGCAGGCTGGCTTGCAATGTTGCCATCTGATCATCAGCGAAAGTCTGTGGCAACTGCTGTCTATCCGTTTGGGCGTATAGACCGACCTTAGTATTCACAAGTGATTTAGGTTTCTGACTCAAAGTAAGCTGTATAGATTGTATAATTTGCTGTTGCGCTTGATTGGTCACGTTAGCATTACCAAGAGCGCGATTGATCTCGTTTGCGGTTAGCGGCCAAGTGCTTGTGCTAATTTGGATAACCCCTTGTGCCTTTAACCAGTCCAACTCCGACTTTAAGCTCATATCGTTGATATATAAGTTTTGCGCAGTGGCAAGTGTACTCATCATACCAAAGCTCAATAAAACGCTGACTAGGCTTATAGTGCTTAGTTGGCGGTAGGGTAGTTGTTTGCTCATAGTGATTTACTCGTAATCTATAGTGTGAAACGGACGGATTATTATATGAGTTATCTTATCGCGAACCAAAGCCGGTAAGCGTGGTATGAATGGTTCTAAAGAAGATCAGCAAATCTAGTGTGAATGAAAGATGCTTGATGTAATAAAAATCATATTCAATTTTTATTTGAGTTTCTTCAGCACCGGTTGCATACCCTTGATTGACCTGAGCCCAACCAGATATACCCGGTTTGACAATGTGACGATAATTGAAAAAAGGCACTTGCTGTTCAAGCTTGACAGCGAAATCAATAAATTCAGCTCTAGGACCTATTAAGCTCATCTCACCTTTAATGACATTAAGAAATTGAGGCAGCTCATCAATTCTAGTCCGACGAATAAACTTGCCGACTTCTGTAATTCGATCATCGTTATCAACGGTCAAAACCTCTTTAGACTTTTCACGCATACTACGAAACTTATAAACTTGAATGGTTTTGCCACGATAGCCCACTCGTGATTGTACATAGAACACCTTACCACCATCTTCACGTTTAATCGCTATAGCTGTCAATACAAATATGATGAGGGTAAAGGGTAGTAATATGAAGATAATCAACAAGTCAAGGAAGTATTTTATCAACATATAATTTTCACTAGGCAGTAAAGAGCCCAATTCATTTTCATACATATGATTGATTTTGACTCGACCAGTTAAAGACTCGCGGATATTACGATGATGATAGACGGGAATACCTTCTAAAGTTTTATTAGCGATGAACGCCTGCCAATCATCAGTCAGATCATAACTAT
>JBBSUA010000377.1:0-2539 GCA_038235315.1 Pseudomonadales bacterium
ACCGTGAAGGGTTTATGAAAAACCGCTATATCGGTCGCACCTTTATTATGCCGGGTCAGCAGCAACGCAAAAAATCTGTTCGCCAAAAGCTAAGCCCAGTGCCTTTAGAGTTCAAAGGTAAAAACGTGCTACTCGTCGATGACTCCATTGTCCGTGGTACTACTTGTTACGAAATCATTCAAATGGCGCGTGATGCTGGAGCTAAAAAAGTATTTTTTGCGAGCGCTGCGCCACCAGTCAAATATCCTAACGTCTATGGCATCGACATGCCAGTACGCAGTGAATTAATTGCCTCTGGTCATAGTGTGGAAGAAGTGCGCAAGATTATCGGTGCTGACCGTCTGATCTTTCAAGACTTAGATGATCTGATTGATGCGGTCAAGGATACTAAATACAGTAAAGTTGAAGGCTTTGATTGTGCCGTATTTAATGGCTGTTATATCACGGGTCAAATTAACGAAGCTTATCTCGATCATTTGCAAGCGCAGCGTAGTGAAACGGCTAAAACAGGCAAGAAAGGCATGCAGATTGTCGCTGATACCCCAGTAGATATGATGGGTGTGGAAGAGTTGTAAGTTGCTGAATGACTAATGAATAAGACAGATATTCAAAAAAATAAAAAGGCTAGATTCTACAAAGAATCTAGCCTTTTTATTTTACTAAGAATGAACTAACCCAAAAAATGACCAAACAACCAAAGTAGACCATTTAATGCTGCTATCCCAACCACCATACTGACAAGTAGCTGGCGACTAATGTGATAGATTATTAGTACCAATGCTAATGCGCCTATTTGTGCCAAAAATAAATGCAGCTCAGGACTGCTTAAATCAATACTTACTGATAAGTCTTGATAAGCAAGACTGGTAAGTACTAATAGTACCAGTACAGACAGCGGTAAGCTCTCATTCAGACGATGCAACCATGGTCTATCGAGTAATTTCTGTGGTATCAATGCAGGAATAGCACGAGTAATAAACGTGACTCCGGCCATCGCAAGCGTCGCGATAATGAGATAGTTACTGTCCATGATCCTCTCCTACAGCGGTCCGCTGTATCCAAGCACCTCGCGCTAAAATAAGTAACATACAAATCGCAATAGCGACTAGTAACAGCCAATCACTAGTAAACAAAGAAGCAATAGCCAAGCCGATGACGGCAATCCCGATAGGGAAATAGCGCTTGATAGTTTGAAATTGCTCATAGGCCAGAATAACAAACAGACAAACCAAGGCAAAATCTAAATGGGGTACTAAGTCATTGAGAGTGCTACCGATCATTACGCCAATAGAGCTCGCGAGTACCCACCAGCTTTGATTGAATAAACTGATAGGTAATATCAGACCTTGCCGAGTTTCAGCAGGTAAGCTGGTCATAACCGAAAAAGTTTCGTCAGTAAGGGCAAACAAACAATATGTTTTTGCTAGCTTATGCTTTGGCAAGTATTGCAACAAGGGAACGCCATAGAATACATGACGTAGATTGATAGCGGCGATATTGGTGGCGATGCTACTAATAGGTAATCCTGCGCTCAGCATAGGCAAGCAAGCGTATTGAGCCGCACCCGCATATAACACGATGCTTAACATGATAGTTGCCCAAATAGGTACGCCTGCGACCTGTGCTAATACTCCAAAGGCAATACCTGCTGGCAAATAACCCATTGCTACAGGGATACTTTTTTTGAAGCCCTCGCTCCATTGTGTTGGCGTTGGCCGTGGTTGAGAATAAGTGTTCACATCATATCCTACTGTCTTAATTTTTGAAGTCTGCGACTTTATAACAAATATTTTTTAATTATGATTTTTAAGTGTATTTTCAATTACAAGTGTTTAGATCGAATGCTTTGGTAAACGTCGTGCTTAGGGCTACAAGTTAGGTTGCAGACTCTCATAGCCGCCTTTGGTGCGGGCATGATATAAAAAAGCCCCTAGTACTACCATACGCAATATTAAAATACACCACACACTCATCCAGATACCCGTCATATCGTATTGTTGATAGAGCAGCCAGCTGATCGGAAAAAAGATAACTGCCCATATTACGGCGGCATTACGAATCACACGTCCTGCCGTTAAGCCAAAGAATATCCCATCAAGCCAATAAGCGCCGACACCTATGACTGGCAGCAAAATAGCATAATTCTTATAAGCATCAGCTAAGGTAAATACAGGCTCAATATTAGTCATCATCTGTAGATAAAAAGGTGTAGCTACCCACCAAATTAGAGTGAGCACTATTGCCAAACCATAGCTGACTATGCCTGTGCGCTTGACGATAATACTAAAGCGTCGCCAATCTCGCCGTCCTGCGGCTTGACCACTTAAGGTTTCAGCAGATACCGCTACGCCATCGAGTGCAAAGGCTGAGATGCTTAACACTTGTAATAAAATAGCGTTGGCTGCCAATACTAAGTCACCACTTTGAGCAGATAGGCGAGTAACCCAAGCAAAGCTCAGGGTCAATATTAGCGTACGAATAAAGATGTCTTTATTCAAAGAAAATAGCCTAAGCATCTTATTTTTAGTAAAGTGTTCTG
>JBBSUA010000378.1:0-2537 GCA_038235315.1 Pseudomonadales bacterium
ACTAGCGTATTGACACCATCTTTAGTTGGGACAAAATATGACGAAATAATAGTTAGTTTCTTGGTTGGGCTTCCTAACAAAGTACGAAGTTGATTGACCAAATTGGTATCCACAGGCACTGATTTGGTTAATTTACCGACATCATCATTTAAAAACTGCATATCTGTCCATCGAAACGGCACACGCTTATTGACTAAATCAGTATCTATAGAGGAGTCTTCAACAGCGGTCTTGTATACCGCTAAGCTACTATTTGTGTTGCTTTTCTCTTCCTCATTAAGCTTATCTAAACCCTCTAAAAAATCACTGGTTGTGCTGTCATCAAGAGTCACTACTGTCTCAATATCAAATGATATCGGTGCTGACCAATAGCTGTTAAAACTATTATCGACGTCAGCAACTACTTTACCAATGAGTAGCACATCTAAATCAGCAAATTGGCTGTTTTTATTATTGCTTAAATATTCATCACCGATGTTACGGCCCCCGATGATAGTGATTTGCCGATCAAAAGTCATGCTTTTATTATGCATGCGCCGATTAATGCGAGGCAACCCAGTGAAAAAATTGAGTGTTTGAAACTTACGGTGCATTAAAGGATTAATAATACGCACAGCGATATTGGGGTGACTGGAAAAACGCAGTAATTGTTGATCAAGCTGAGCGTTGCTATTAAAATCATCAAGCAATAAACGAACAATAACACCACGCTCGGCGGCATCCCATAAATCTTTTAGCAGTAGCTGTCCAGCCTCATCATCATGCCAGATGTAATACTGTACATCGATATTCCGAGTTGCCATACCCGTCAAAATGCTGCGCGACGCAAAAGCATTAGCACCAGTGACGATAGGATGATAACCTGATAAATCAGGATGAATATCATTTTGTTCACTGATGGCAGCGACTAAATCATTTTTGTAGGTATCAGCGCTCAGTTTATCTTGATCCTCAGCATTAGCCTCTATTTCAGTATTATTAACATCGTCTAAAGCGCTAATATCTGGAGCAGGATTCACATTGCTATCGTCTGTAGGCGCTTTGTTTGTGACGTCCGTCACACTATCTTCTTGATATAAGGCAGTGACGCGTGCTGATAATTCTTGGCTTTCAGGTAGATGGGGTTGTTTGGGTAAGCTTTGACACGCACTCAAACTCAAAGACAGCCCAAGCACGATGCTCAGCGATAAGCTGCTTGAATCCATATTCAACATCGACATAAATGATTTACCTTGATCCACTCAAAATTATCCTATTATAGTTAACATAAGAATCTTGTTTACCAGCCCCAATATATCCCGTCGGCAAGCTTAGCAGGTGTAGTGATATCTGCCTATTATAAATACGTTACTTTTTCATTATGACCTTATATCAATTTACTAACAGTTTTATTTTATCGACAGAGTACTTAGAAAAAGTGCTCAGAAAAAATGCTTAGCAGATGTCTAAAAAATTATGGCATGCTATGATAACGTTACATTACTATAAGCAGAAAGCTATAATCAAAAATTTCTACCTAAGAACTTTACTCGCTTTTAGCCGTCTCAAAAGTATACGAATACCAGTATCATACTAATAAAAGCAACCTAATAGAAGTAATGGAAAATATATGAGCCAATCGCAAACCCATGATAAAACCAGCTTAAATAATAGCTCACAAGATAAATTAGATCCTAATTGGCGCTCTGATGCCTTAGATTTGAGTTTAGACTATGGCATGCAAACAATCGCTGTACGCGCAGGACAGCACCGTACGGATGAGGGCGAGCACTCAGAACCCATATTCACGACTAGCTCTTACGTCTATACATCAGCAGGCGATGCCGCCGCGCATTTTGATGGTACTAAAACGGGCAATGTCTACTCACGCCATACTAATCCCAGTGTACGTACCTTTGAGCGTCGCCTTGCTGCGCTAGAAAATGGCGAACGTGCTGTCGCTACTGCTTCGGGTATGGGTGCAATCTTGACCATGTGTCTAGCTTATTTAAAAGCAGGCGACCACCTGTTAGCTGCTAATCAATTATTTGGCTCGTCGATTGGCTTGTTCGATAATTATATGGCTAAATTTGGGGTTGAAGTCAGCTATGTGGACTGCTTTGATAATGACGCATGGACCAATGCTGTGCAACCTAATACTAAGCTGATCTATTGTGAAAGCCCGAGCAATCCACTAGCACAGATTTGTGATATTGGTTTTTTGAGTCAACTCTGTAAAGCCAACGATATTCTATTAGTCGTTGATAACTGCTTTGGCTCGCCTGCTATTCAGCGTCCCTTAGACTTAGGTGCTGATGTGGTTATTCATTCCGCGACTAAATATCTAGATGGTCAAGGTCGCGTCTTGGGTGGTGCTTTAGTCGGTAGTGAGGCGTTGATGCAAGAGGCCTTTACGGTAGTGCGCTCAGGTGGGATTAGCATGAGCCCGTTTAATGCGTGGGTATTTACCAAGGGACTTGAGACACTCAAATTGCGCATGCAAGCGCATTGTAGCAATGCCAATCAAGTTGCTCAATTTTTGGATAGTCATCCTAATG
>JBBSUA010000379.1:0-2535 GCA_038235315.1 Pseudomonadales bacterium
GGTGTCCGTCATATCTGGCGCGAGACTTATTTATCCTCACTCGATATGTCGCGCGAGTCGCTGCAATTACTAGGTATTTCACCTGAAAAAGCTCGCGAAACGATTCAAACTTTTCGGGATTACGATGATGATCTTATTGAGCGCCAACAAGCTATCTACGATGACGAAGCGAGCATGATTGAATCGGCACAATCGTCCATGGCAGAGCTTGAGAGCTTATTCGATGAGGATATCGACAAGTCACGTAAGTTGGATCTGAGTGAGTTCTACGAAGCCCTAAAAAGCCAAGCAACGCCAATCGATGACTCAAGCAATGTGGTCGAGGACAATATTACATCTGACCCTAAAAAATGATAGCACATCAAGCCTAATCAGCCGTACAGTAGGCAGGCGCTTGCTTTTTATTGAGTGAACTTGTGCAGCGCCAGCTGTTGTCATCTACATTATGATAAAAAACAAACGTTTGATCATTGAGATAACGGATTGGGAATTTTACATTTTGAATAGTGGCAATAACAGCGCAGTCAGAGGCAGCAACGCCATCTATTTGCGTTGCCATACGTACGCTTACTTGCTTATGCTCAGTAATTATCGGTAATTCAGTAGGACAACGCCCAGTCTGCTCATAAATAATGGCTACTTTATTTTGAGCGTTTTTACTAATATCGTAAGCATCGAACAACACCTCGTTTTCTTTTGGCTTAGCTATAATAGGTAAAAACTGTACGTAAATAACCATTATAGAAAATGAAAAAAACCCAAAACCCAAACCTAAGCCAAATAAGCTTACCCCACCTTCACGCTTAAGATGCGCTTTTTGCGCCGCATCATCACGTGGATGATCATCAATAGCATCAGCAATCTCACGCCGCGCCATGCGGTAATAGTACGCATCCGTCCAACGTGCAACCATAAATGACCAAAACACCCAAATAACACCAGCGATACCGATTCGTGTCGCCATTTGATAGGCATCTGGAATCCATGACATCGCTACGAATTCGAAAACAACAAGCACGATAGCTACATTTAGCTGGATAAATGACCACCCTGCCACGCTGTAGACAATAGCATCCATATAGCGTTTACGATATAGCAGCCAAGGAAAGGTGATAAAAAAAGCGGCCCAGTGCCATTTTGGTGACAGATAACCCTGCTTATCAAACTGCTCAAAACGCTTAAGATAATATCGTTGGGTGCGATGACCAATAAACCATTGATCCAGCTGTTTACGCTTGCTGGGGGTCAGCTTTTCTTGATAAAACGGCGGTGGTGAGTCCGTCTCGATAAATAGCATGGCAGTAGGCTCTATAATCTTTTGATAAAGGAGTATCGTGAATTAAATGAGTAGCCCTTATTATATGATATTGCCAATACAGATGTATATGCTGATACCCAGACATCCTTGCTGATTTTCAAACCTGTTAAATTAAGATTGACCGTTCACACTGGTGTGCAATTCACTTATAATGAGGTCATATTCGCAACTTAATGAAGCCCTACTAATCTTATGAGTACTCCTTCTCACACCGATAATCCTGCTCCCGTCAACATTGACACCGAACAAACTACAAATATATCTACGTCAGGTGATGCAGAACTCCCTAACGGCAAGCATATGCGTATCGTTAATACCTTCATGAAGCGCCGTACGCACATGAACAAAAACGCTGAACAAGCACTAACCGATCCAGAGTTTGCCCAGTACCTAGTTAACAACAGCTATGGTGACGGCAATCTAGATAACATTCATGATCTACGCGTATTATTTGCTGATAGCCCTAATGGTAGCGCAGCACCACTCACGGTAGAGATTGGTTTTGGGCTTGGTGATTCGCTTATTGAAATGGCAGCCGCTGATCCTACACGTAACTTTATCGGAGTTGAAGTTCATGAACCGGGTATTGGTAAATGCGCTTATATGGCAGGTACTCAAAAACTAACCAATATTAAAATTATCAATGGCGATGCGATTCAACTTCTAAAACAACTCCCAGAAAACCATATCGATCGTATTCAACTATACTTCCCTGACCCATGGCAAAAAAAGCGTCATTATAAGCGTCGTTTTGTCAGTCCAGAACGTATGGAAATCGTTACTCGTAGTCTTAAACAAGGCGGTTGGTTTCATACTGCCACAGATTGGGAGCACTACGCATTTTGGATGGTTGAGGTGTTGGATGGCTTTTCAAAATTGAGCAATCAAGCAGGTAGTGGCAACTTCACTCCCCGTCCTGACTTTCGCCCGATGACTAAGTTTGAACGTCGCGGCTTAAATTCTGGACATGGCGTATGGGATCTAATTTATATTAAGGATTAAGCTCACAACAGTATTGAACGAGTAGGTAGAAATAGCGGCTGCAGTCAATAGCCGCTTTTTTGTGCCTCAAAGTTAGAACCTTTTCTATAGTCAATCCACTTTAGAATAAATACAGTGCTGTTGGGATGAATTTTGCGCAGCCTCTGTCAGCGTAGACACAGCAAGCAAGTAAAATTTATACCAACAGCACGCTTGAAGTATTTGTATCTTATTTA
>JBBSUA010000380.1:0-2514 GCA_038235315.1 Pseudomonadales bacterium
GCTCCATACGTACAGTACGCGCTTTATCTAATGTTATAGATTGCTCGCCCTCGTAGAAGTCGCCACTGTGCATATGTGAGACGTGCGTCTGCGACCATTGTTTCCATTCACCCATAGAGTGTGGATGTTTGCGAGCATAATTCTTAACCGCTTTAGGCGCGCGGCGATCCGAGTTTCCCTCGCGCAATACGGGATTAACAGAACTGCCTAAGCTCTTGCCATAACGCTTACGAATCTCAATCTCTTCATCTGTTTTTGGATCATCAGGGAAATTAGGTATCGCATAACCCTTGCTTTGAAGCTCTTTAATACAGGCTTTGAGCTGTTGAACAGAAGCACTAACGTTTGGCAGTTTGATAATATTAGTATTAGGATCTTGGGTGAGGCGACCCAACTCAGCCAAATTGTCAGTGACGCGTTGTTCTTCATTTAAATATTCAGGGAATTCAGCCAATACTCGTGCGGCAACAGAGATATCGGTAGTTTCAACAGCAATCCCTGCCGTTTGTGTGAATGCTTTAACAATAGGTAAAAATGATAGGGTTGCAAGCGCCGGTGCTTCGTCAGTTTTTGTATATATAATTTTTGACATTGTAGTCGATTATTCCTTTTGGTTGTCGTTGATAATAGGGCTTAAAATATCATTTAATAGTTTTATACTGCCCTTACGTAATAGGGAGCTGTGCAGTTAGAGTAAAGCAGGTAGATCAAATCAGTTAAATTAAACATAGTATAGATAGGCTCTTGGAGACTTCCGAGTCTGCTTAGAGTTTTTCTGTGGTGACTTGTTATTAAAAAGGCATGTTGACTATGGTATTTAAGCTGCCTAAAAGTGAATGGTTGAAAACACATTATAGCCAACTCACTATAATGCTAATACGATGTCAATCTCGCATAATGAACTAAGTATACTGCTTTCGCTCGTATCCTATGTAACTAAAGTATATTAAACTATTAAGAGCATTATTCTACCAGTCATCCAAAAAAATATCATCTTTTCCATACAAGTAGTACTACTGCTATTCCAGAAATAAAGGAACGAACTAAAGTCATCTATAGTTTTGTAGTTGGCTTTTTTTATCGCTAATTTATACTTATCAGGAAAATTTTTTACCTAGTTTGCTCATTTGCTCTGCAAATTGTGACAGCATAATGATAAAAATTTGCTAGGCTAGGGGTTAAATAAGATAAATAGTGACTATTATGAGTTTACAATATGCACTCGTCGGCGATATGAGCTGGCAGAACAGAGCACAGTGGCAAAACCCAGATACGCCTTTTATGTCGTTTGCCTTTTGGCAGGCATTGACGGATACCGGTGCAATCGGTGAGAGTGCTGGTTGGTTGCCTATCTTTATAATGGTTTATCGCTCTGATAACACAGATAATAGTGACACCGATAGCGTCGATGAAACAATCATGCAACCTGTCGCAGTGATGCCCGTATTTGTGAAAGGTCATCATCAAGGTGAGTTTGTATTTGATTATGCGTGGGCAGAAGCGTATGCACGTTATGGCATTGACTACTATCCACGACTGGTGACTAGCTCTCCTTATACGCCTATCACTGGTCAGCGCTTGTGGTTGGCAACTGGCGAGACTTTAAATGCTGAAATAATACAATCAGCAATGGCAGGGGTTGACGATATTGCTCAGCAAGTTGGCGCTTCTAGCTGGCATGGATTATTTGTCACACCTGAACTAGCAGCGCTTGCAGCATCGACAGAAAGTGATATAAATGAGGCGATAACGAGCAATCATATCGATAATAAACGCGACACTCTCGAAGATAATCTCGAAGACAGTAATGATGTACCGGATACCAGATCCTTTACGATCCCTATCTTAGAGCGGCAAGGCTGTCAGTTCTTATGGCAAAATAAAAATCTAGCTGAGAGCAGCCAACCCTTTATCAATTTTGATGCCTTTTTGATGACATTAAAAGCCAAAAAACGCAAAACCATTCGCGCTGAGCGTCGAAAAGTGGCTGAGCAAGGTATCAAGTGCGTACGCAAATGTGGCGATGAGATTACCGATGCGGATTGGAAAGCGTTTTATCATTGTTATGTGATGACTTATGCCGTACGTGGACAGCAGCCTTATTTAACCGCAGAATTCTTTGCCGCATTAGCGCAGAGCATGCCTGAGAATATAATGCTGGCACAAGCGCTTGATAGCCAAGGTGAGATTATTGCTAGTAGTTTATTCTTGTACGATAAGCCCAGTAGTGACAACGCTACATTATATGGTCGCTATTGGGGCTCGCTTGGCGAGTATGACAGCTTACATTTTGAGCTGTGTTATTATCAAGGCATTGAATTTGCCATTGAGCAGGGTTTGACTTATTTTGACCCAGGTACTCAGGGTGAGCATAAGCTCATTCGGGGATTTATTCCTACTAAGACGCATTCTTTGCATCGTATTTATGATCCAAGATTTATACCCGCAATTAGCAACTTTTGTGTTGAGGATCGTCTGCGAATGGCACAGTATCGAGCGCAAGCGCATGAGGCA
>JBBSUA010000381.1:0-2498 GCA_038235315.1 Pseudomonadales bacterium
AAGCGATGGCTAAAAAGCCAAGCAAGCACTAAAAGCTAAAGATAAGAACAAAAATAAAAGCTCGCAAGTTTTTGTCCTCGATTTTGATGGTGATATGAAAGCAACTGCGGTCAAGCATCTGCGTGAAGAGATTAGCACCTTAATCAGTACGGCTAACAAGGGTGATGAAGTCGTCATACGCTTAGAGTCACCCGGTGGTTTAGTGCATAGTTATGGACTTGCCGCTGCGCAACTGGTACGTATTAAAGATGCTGGTATCAAGCTTACGGTATGTGTAGACAAAGTAGCAGCCAGTGGCGGTTATATGATGGCTTGTGTTGCCGATAACATCGTAGCTGCTCCCTTTGCAGTGATTGGTTCAATCGGCGTAGTGTCACAGCTACCAAACTTCCATAAATGGTTAAAGAATCATGACGTTGATTATGAGCAGTTCACAGCGGGCGATTACAAACGCACAGTGACCGTATTTGGTGAGAATGATGATGAAGATCGTGCAAAATATCAAGAAGAGTTAGAGCAAACTCATGAGTTGTTTAAGCACTTTGTTAACCGTTATCGCTCAATGCTTGACTTGGATAAGGTTGCCACAGGTGAGCACTGGTATGGTGAAGATGCCCTACATTTGAACCTAATCGACAGCTTACAAACCTCAGACAGCTACATTTTAGAGTTGATGGAAGATAAGGATGTGTACGCCCTGCATTCACGCCAAAAACCAACCTTGGCAGAAAAGCTAGGATTAGCACAAGCGGCAGAGGCGACACTTAATATGGCTATCGATAAAATTCCTGAAGCATTAGCGCGAATTGATTTTAATAGCCGTTTAAATATTCTAAAGTAATTAGCCGTTCATATTTTTAATAATCGTTTTTGATGATTGTACTTTTTTGCAGGATTATCAAAAATGTTCACTGTTTGTATT
This sequence comes from Pseudomonadales bacterium, assembly GCA_038235315.1. Taxonomy (GTDB): domain Bacteria; phylum Pseudomonadota; class Gammaproteobacteria; order Pseudomonadales; family Moraxellaceae; genus Psychrobacter. The sequence continues at coordinate 923 of JBBSUA010000381.1, forward strand.
TTGTAAAGGCGTGACCTAACTGGTCGCGCCTTTTTTGCTGTTTATTAATAAGGGCTATGTTATAAATGTAGCACGCAAAAATAGTAAACGTCTGTACACCGTAAAACTTAGTCAACGTTCAATACATAACATTTAATAAGATATATAACCGCTAATAAATAAAAGGGTATTACCTATGGCGACCAATGATTTAATGTTCACTACTAGTGACCACGGTCAAGCGATGCACAGCCAAGTCAAAGAGTTTATTGCCACTCAAATAGAGCCGATAGAAGCGCAATTTTGGCAGGATTGTCATAAGCTAAATCCTGATGGTAATTGGAAAAATTGGCAATGGCCAGCTGCTTATGAAAGTCTACGTGAACAAGCGCGTAAAGCGGGTCTGTGGAATTTGTTCTTACCCGATGATGAATTGGGTGCGGGACTGTCAGTTACGGATTATGCACCGATTGCTGAATTGACGGGTCATAGCTTGCTAGCACCGCATGTTTTTAACTGTAATGCGCCTGATAGCGGTAATATGGAGCTGTTGTGGCGTTATGGCAGTGCTGAACAACAGGAAAAATATCTCACGCCACTACTTGAAGGTAAGACGCGTTCGGTATTCTGTATGACTGAGCCAGATGTTGCTTCAAGTGACGCGACCAACATGGAAGCCACGGCAGTAGTAGACGGTGATGAGATTGTCATTAATGGTAGCAAATGGTGGTCATCAGGTCTTGGCGATCCAGCCGTCGATCTGTTAATCGTGATGGCGCATACGCCTAGTGAAGATCAAGATCGTCACCATCAGCACTCTATGGTGTTAGTACCAGTTAAGACTGCGGGTGTCAAGATTGAACGTATGCTCAAAGTATTTGGGGATTATGATGCGCCGCATGGTCATGGAGAAGTTAGCTTTGATAATGTGCGCGTGCCACTTGACAGCTTTATTGGTGGGCCGGGTATGGGCTTTGAGATTGCCCAAGGTCGTCTAGGGCCAGGTCGTATTCATCACTGCATGCGCTGCGTTGGTGCCGCTGAGAAGTCACTAGAGCTAGCCATTCACCGTGGTATGAATCGTACTGCTTTTGGCAAGCCAATACTACAATTAGGTGGTAACCTAGAGCGTATCGCTGAGGCACGTATTAAGATTGACCAAGCCCGCTTGCTCACATTGTATGCAGCGCAAAAAATGGACAGTCAAGGTACTAAAGCCGCGTTAACTGAAATATCTGCTATTAAAGTAGTTGCGCCGACCGTACTACAAGAAGTCGTCGATATGGCGATTCAGATTCATGGTGGCATGGGTGTGTGCCAAGACACGATGCTGCCGGGTTTCTTTGCGCAGGCACGGGTATTACGATTAGCTGACGGCCCTGATGAAGTGCATAAAACGATGATTGCAAAATTAGAGCTTAAGCGTCAAGGGTTTAGTCGTAAGCGTTAGTTTGATATAGCTGATTCACTTTAAAACCGACACAGTGAGTGCTGTTGGGATATATTTTACGTAGGCTCGACGCAGCGTAGACACAGCAAGCAAGTAAAATGTATCCCAGCAGCACGACCATGTTGACGTATCGATTTTATTTCGAAC
>JBBSUA010000382.1:0-2494 GCA_038235315.1 Pseudomonadales bacterium
CACCCAAGCACGTTGAGCAGCTGGTAGAAGAGAACCACTTACGTTGGGATTCATTAGGTGAGTTCTTGGCGTTGGCAGTGTCTTTGGAGCATTTGGCAGAGAACGATCATAATCCAAAAGCTAAAATACTAGCGGATACCTTGGATAGAGCGACCGAGAAGCTACTATTAAATGACAAGTCACCTTCTCGTAAAACGGGTGAGTTAGATAATCGTGGTAGTCACTTCTATTTAGCTATGTACTGGGCACAAGAGCTGGTTGCACAAGAGCAAGATAGCGAGCTAAAAGCCCAGTTCGAGGCATTAGCACAAAATCTTGAGAATAATGAAGAGGCTATTATTAAGCAGCTAAATGAAGCTCAAGGTAACGCTGTTGATATTAAAGGCTATTACTTGGCGGATGAGAAACTGGCTGAGCAAGTGATGCGTCCAAGCAAATTATTTAATGATGCCATAGCATCGTTGTAATGGTGCTTGAATAGCGAGGCTCAAGAAGCTATACATTTTGAGCCTCGTTAAGGTTATACAAAAAACACCTCCACAGCCTAAAGCTGTCGGGGTGTTTTTTATTGCAGAGATTTTTATTGCAGAGATCAAGCATCCATATGCTTAATGATGGCTTTACCAAATTCAGAAGTGCTTAGTAGGATAGCATCTGGCATTAAACGCTCAAAATCATAAGTAACCGTTTTGCTTTTGATAGCGCCTTTGATCCCTTCAATCACTAAATCAGCGGCCTCATACCAACCCATATCACGCAACATCATCTCAGCGGATAGAATTAAAGAGCCTGGATTGACTTTATTTTGACCTGCATACTTAGGCGCGGTACCATGCGTTGCCTCGTAGACAGCGATAGCGCCCCCTTTATTCGCACCGGGTGCAATACCAATACCACCTACTTCTGCTGCTAGCGCGTCCGAGATATAATCACCGTTTAGGTTTAAGGTAGCAATCACTGAGTAATCGGCAGGGCGCATCAAAATTTGCTGCAAGAATGCATCAGCAATAACGTCTTTAATGATGATTGTATTACCAGTTTTTGGGTTCTGCATCGTCATCCATGGACCACCATCTAGCAGTTCAGCACCGAAACGCTCAGCGGCAATCTCATAGCCCCATTCTTTAAACGCGCCTTCCGTGTATTTCATAATATTACCTTTGTGCACTAACGTCACACTGGGTAAATCGTTGTCGATAGTATACTGGATGGCTTTACGTACCAAACGCTGCGAGCCTTCTTTTGATACGGGTTTAATACCGATACCACAGTTTTCTGAAAAACGAATCTTGGTCACGCCCATCTCATCTTGCAAGAATTTGATCACTTTTTTAGCCTCATCACTACCCGCCTTCCACTCGATACCTGCATAGATATCTTCTGAATTTTCACGGAAGATGACCATATCAGTCAATTCTGGATGGCGCACTGGACTTGGCACGCCTTCGAACCAACGTACTGGACGCTGACATACATACAGATCAAGCTCTTGACGCAGAGCAACGTTAAGTGAGCGCATACCGCCACCAACGGGCGTGGTCAATGGACCTTTGATACTGATCACATAGTCACGTAAAATGTCTAGTGTCTCTTCGGGCATGAATTCGCCATCATAGATTTTCGCCGCTTTTTCGCCGCAGTAGGTTTCCATCCAGACGATTGATTTTTTACCTTTATAGGCTTTTTCTATCGCCGCATCGACAACTTTAATCATCACAGGCGTAATATCGACGCCAATACCATCACCTTCGATGAACGGAATGATCGGGTGATTAGGTACATTGAACGATAAATCAGCGTTTACGGTAATCTTTTGACCATCTGTTGGTACGATAACTTTATTATAAGACATGAGATAAAACTCCTCAGTTATATGTGGAATATCATAAGCACGATTATCATTCTGTTATGCTAATAACTCGTTTTACCATAACACTTATTATTGAGCGAGTTGCTGTACAAATCTGATGATATTTGTATATATCATTGAAGTTTTAGAGCGCTAAAGCGTAGCGTTAAAGAGCGTATAGTTATTCACTATTGAGTTGATTCACTTTTTCACTTTTTTACTTTTTGATTTTAGGAATGTTTAACTTATGTCGTCATCAAGTCTTATCTTATTCAACAAACCTTACGGGGTACAAAGTCAATTTCGTGATGACAGCAATAATAATCATACGACGCTATCGCAATATTTTTCCGATAAGTCCTTGCGTATCGCAGGTCGACTTGATGCCACCTCCGAAGGTCTATTAATCTTGACTGGGGATGGACGCGTTAATAAAGCGATTACTCAGCCGCCACGTGCTGAGAGTTTTAGGCAAAATACGCATAAGCAAGGCAAAACCTACTTAGTACAAGTCGAAGGTATGGTGACAGACTTGCAACTGGCAACTCTAACTCATGGCGTCATGCTAAAAGACGGTAAAACCTTACCTGCTGAGGCGTCAGTAATAGTAGAGTCAAACCTACCGATAACTTTATGGCATCGTGA
>JBBSUA010000383.1:0-2480 GCA_038235315.1 Pseudomonadales bacterium
AGCGAAGTGTCTCATCAACGTATCAGTCAGCAGAATAATAGTCACACTGACCGTTTTTCGACAACCGTTTTTCGAGTCGCTGCGTATCAAGGAGCTGTTTATCAAGGCTTAGTCCGCGCTCAACATAAGCAGTTTGGTAACGTTATGATTAAATGGCAACTCAGTCTAGATAATACCAACAATAGCTATGAGTTGGCTGATTTAAGCCATGAAAGAGATGTTTTACAAGCTTTAAATCATACACTGCAACCCCAAAAAAGCACTGTACTCGTACCGCAATTATTATCGTATCAGACTTTAGACTTGCAAGTACTAGAGCAAATCCATCAGCTCGCTATTTTGGTAATGCCATATTATGCACTGGGCAGCTTAGCGCATCAGCTCAGTAAAAAAATCCAGCCATTATCGATTAAGCAAAAACAACAAGCTATCATTCAAGCCGCGCAGCTCATCGCCAATTTACATCAACAAGGCTGGTTGCATAACGATATTAAGCCGAGCAATATCTTGTTAGAGGGTTTTTTATCCTCTAAAGCTGATAGTAAAACTAAAGTATCTAATGTATTACTGACTGATTTTGCTCTGGCAGAAAAGAGTGATGATAATATTGATAGAAAAATGAGAGAAGAAGCTGCTGGCACGCCTGCCTATCTTGCACCTGAACGCTGGCAAGGACACGGTACAACTCGGCAAAGTGATATTTACGCATTTGGTGTAATGATGTATGAAATATTAGCCAGTACACGACCATTCAATATCTCAAAGCAGAGTAGAGATCCAATGATTGATTGGGCAACTCAGCATTGCCAACAGCCTGTCCCAAAACTACCCGAAACGCATCAATACTATCAATCTATTATTAATAAGGCTTTAGCAAAGCGAGTTGAGAGTAGGTATCAAAGTATGGAAGAGGTTCTACAGGATTTAAAATTACTGGAAAACAAGTAAAGCGTATTATTGATAGTCTTGATAGAGCGCCTCAACGGACTTATCATTAACGATGCTTTGACATTGAGAAAACTTAGTATTGAATGCGTCTCTCATTTCGTTCATTTGATTACTATTTGTGTTATCAGTGTCAGAATAATAAGCCTTAGTACTTATAGCATAGAGGCTCAAGGTATTTAACGCCTCGTCGCAAACGTCAAAGGGTGCAATCGTTGGCAGTCGATTAATATTCACATTATCTATGATTCTATAAGTGTTGTTTATAGTGCTTGCCAATAAGCTGACATCTTGAGCAGCCACAGCCTTTTCCATACCCGTTTTTAGCACGATTAACTTCTCTAAAAGTATCTCTGCGTCATGGTGAAAACCACTAAATTTATCTAAATCCATCATAATCTTAGTACTGGTATCCATTGCGGCTGCATTACCCGCTATTAAGGTGTCGGGATTATAAAATCTGCGAATCCCGAAAAGACTACCTGCTAGTAGCACCAGTAAGCCTACGGTTAACCAAAAATCTTTATTCATCATCTCAAACCAGTCACTTTATGTCTCTAATATAGGGTATGACTCACTACTGCAAATTCTGACTGATGACAGTCTACACTACCTATAACTAGGAGTCGCTGTTGTTACTAATATAAGTGTAATGAAAGTCGTGGTTTTTTGGTGGGTAATCTAATGGGTGTACTATAAATAGATAGATAGGTATTTTACATATAGCCTAAACACAAAAAAACCTGCTAAAAAGCAGGCTTAATTTTTAATCTGGTTTGAGATGAACTATCGAAAAATGGTGGGGCTGGAGAGACTCGAACTCTCACACCTTACGGCGCTAGAACCTAAATCTAGTGCGTCTACCAATTCCGCCACAGCCCCATTTCGTTACTCTATCATTATAGGCGTTTAAATTCAAACGCTATGCAGACAGTTAACTGATTCGGTAGTGCGTCTCAGTGGTTGGCTATTATATAGGGTTTGCGTGTTTTGGCAAGACCTTTTTACAATTAATTTTAGTTTTATCGAGCGTGATAATATAAATAGCTGATATTGCTAAAATTTCTATATCAAAGATTTTGCATACCTGTGTAGGAGTTGGCTGAAGTATGCGAGGGTCTTTTATTTTAGTCGATATCTAACTGCTGTAATTTACGAGTTAACGTATTACGTCCCCAACCCAGTAGACTAGCTGCCGCTATTTTTTTACCGCCACTATGACTAAGCGCAGCGGTCAATAATACGCGCTCAAATTCGGGAGTTGCGGTTTGTAAAATATCTGTGTCGCCAGCTTGTAGCGATTGCTCAGCCCAAGTTGCTAGTGCTTGTTGCCAAGTTGAATCGGTAGATAAATAGGGTGACGAGTTTGTAAATTGTGACGGCATTTCGCTGTTTTTTTCTATGCTCTCTGAAGTCGTTTGGCTATGGCTGTCAGCTTGCTGATTATTTGCATTCGCATTTAGGTCATTGTTATCGCGACTGAGTAGCTCTGGCGGTAAGTCATCAACCAAAACGGTGTCGCCAGTCGCCATAAC
>JBBSUA010000384.1:0-2473 GCA_038235315.1 Pseudomonadales bacterium
ATAATAATAAGCAATCGAATGTAAAAGTTTGTATTTTTTAAGTGATTAGATTATATTTCTACCTTCCTTATTAGATGAAATTTTTGGGTGCTTTAGTTTATTTATAATTAATAAACACATTCAGTAAATTTTGAAAATCAAATGAATTATGGAAAATAATGTATGCTAAAGAAGTTCATTTTTTTGACCGTTATATCAGGCTTATTCGCTGGTTGTGCTTCTGTACCCACAGAACAAGCTGAAGTGACTAGCACAATTAAGCAGTTTAAGGCGCCTGCAACCAACAATGCTGGTTTATATATCTATCGCAGCTCTAGCGTGGTAGGTGGCGCGCTGAAGAAAGATATTTTGATAGATGATAAATGTGTTGGTGAAACCGCGCGAGGCACTTTTTTCTATGAAGAAGTTCTAGGCAATATGGAACATAAGGTTTCAACCGAATCTGAATTCTCCCCTAATGATCTTATGGTTCAAACCCAAGCGGGACAAAATTACTTTATCAAACAGTATATTAAGCCTGGTTTGTTTGTTGGCGGCGCAGGTCTCAAGTTAGTCACTGAGGCAGAAGGGAAACAAGATATCAGTGATTTAAAATTAGGGGTTAAAGGTAAGTGCAGCAAGTAGCGACAAAGGGGCTAACCAAAAAGGTAGTAATTCTTTTATTAATGTTAACTGTGCGTGAGACTAAAAGACACGAAGGTGCGTTCAGTGAGTGCTTGTAACAAATTACATTTTGATTCACTTAAGCTGTTTCATGAAATATTTAAAGCGCTCGTGAAAAGTACTGGCAGTTATAGGCATAAAACAGTATTTGATACGTTGGATGCACACTATTAGTTGCTGTTTTATGCTTATTAAAATCCTAGTTACTACCAGTTTATACCTCTGAAAGGAAATGTCATGGAGTTCGAATTAGTTAAGGATGAGTCACAGCAAGTAAATACTAGTGACAATCCTGAAGTACTTTATCAAATGGCAAACTTCTTTTACGAGGACGTCTCTAACCCTGATAATGAATATAAGGCATTTGATTTCTACACTAAAGCATCTAACCTAGGCTATGCACCTGCACAGAATAGCTTGGGCATCCTATACGAAACAGGTTACGGCGTTGACTATGACCCAAAAAAAGCAGCTTACTGGTATAAAAAAGCAATCAGCCAAAATTTGAGCGCTGCTATGGTCAATTTGGCTCGGCTAAAAATACAAGGTGATATAGAGGAGGACTATGAAGGAGCAAAGAAGCTACTAGAAAGAGCAGTCCGTATGCAAAATCCTGACGCGCCTGAACTTTTAGAGCGTCTTAGGGCACACAAACCTTGGAATGCCAAACAAAAAATTGCTACTACGTTAATCATAGTGAGCATCATTCCTTGGACGATGTTTGCAGTCTCATTTGTCATGCCTATTTTAGCATCTATGGGTTTAGAGTCTATTAAAGTTGGTTTTTTAATACTTATCGCCCTAGCACCTGCAGTACTCTTATTGAATGTTGTGCATAGCATGCTTGGTGATTAGCTTCACTTAAACTAAGACTGTGTTCCATAGGTTAAATGAAGCTTAAGCTATTCAAAAAATAGCTACCCAAATACAGTCTTAATTATCTTTATATACAGGATAGTATCAACGATAGCTACTTTAGCGCATCGTCACAAACTCTTCCGAGCCTGTTGGATGAATAGCAATCGTATTATCAAAGTCCGCTTTAGTCGCGCCCATCTTGATGGCTACCGCAAAGCCCTGAATCATCTCATCGACACCATAGCCGATACCATGCAGACCAATAACTTTTTCATCATCGCCTAAGCACACCAGTTTCATCGTACACTTCTGGCGATGCTGAGTGACCGCACTATACATAGAAGTAAAGCTCGAGACATAGCATTTGATATTATCTTTGCCGTGGTGAGTAACGGCATCGATTTCAGACAAGCCAATAGTACCGATAGCAGGGTGAGTAAAGATAACCGTCGGTATCAATTCGTAGTCGAGATGCTCATTATGCTTATTGTTAAATAAGCGCTCTGACAGACGACGACCTGCTGCAATAGCTACTGGCGTCAAATCAACACTATTTTCGATTATATCGCCTACCGCATAGATACCGTCGACAGTAGTATTTTGGAACTTATCCACTTTAATTTTGCCCGTGTAGGTAGTTTCGACTCCCGTCACTTGCAAATTAATACCGTCCGTAGAGGGCGCGCGACCTATCGCCCAGATCAAGCAATCTACCGTGTCTAAGCTACCGTCTTTGGTGAATAACTCTAAGCAACCGTCTTCATTTTTATTGACTTCAGTGAGGGTCGTATTGGTATGCAATTGAATGCCGTCTTGCTCCATCTCTATCAGCAAGGCCTCTACCATAGTGTGATCAAATGAGCGCAGTGGCGAGTGCTGTCGTACATACAGATGCACTTCAGCGCCTAGACTATTTAACACTCCAGCGATTTCGACAGCGATATATCCTGCA
>JBBSUA010000385.1:0-2470 GCA_038235315.1 Pseudomonadales bacterium
GGGTTAGAAGCGCATATTATCCTATCGTTTGCGGCTTACTGTGTACTGCTAATGGCGGCAGTCCAAGCGCTATTTTTGCGTCTGCAAATTCGCGAACTCAAGCATAAAAGCATCCATCGATTTTGGGTCAATAAATTACCTTCTTTACAGAGTATGGAAGGTTTACTGTTCGATATGATTTTAGTGGGCTTTGTGCTGCTAAGTATCGCTTTAGGCTTGGGATTCATTTATGTAGAGAATTTAATGGCGCAGCATATCGTTCATAAGACGGTATTTAGCGTCTTATCATGGTTGCTGTTTGGATCGTTATTATACGGCAATTGGCGTGGTGGGTTACGTGGTAAACGTGCCGCTAACATCACTATCTATGCTTTTATCCTGTTGGCTATCGGCTTTGTAGGCAGTAAGTTTGTGTTGGAGTTTGTGGTGTAGCTCCATATAGTAAATGTATTGGCAATCACTCATGTAACCAGAGTATATTCAAAATCAGGATACGCTCTAGTGCTTTTTAATTAAATACCACAGTTTTGTTGCCTGTTACAATGACACGGTTTTGGACATGCCAGTTTACTGCTCGCGCCAAGACATTACGCTCTATATCTCGCCCAATCGAGCGCAGTTCTGCTACGCCTTGCTTGTGCGTGACTCGATGCACATCTTGCTCAATAATAGGTCCTTGATCAAGTTCGGCAGTGACGTAATGCGCGGTCGCTCCAATGAGCTTTACTCCTTTATCGTAAGCTTGACGATAAGGATCTGCCCCTACAAAAGCGGGCAAAAATGAATGATGAATATTAATGATTTGCATCGGCCAAGACTTAACAAAATCTGATGATAATATTTGCATATAACGCGCCAATACTAACAAATCGTTGCCCACCATTAACTCATTTATTTTTGCTTCTACTGCCGGTTTATTGTCTTGAGTCACTGGCACACAATGAAAAGCAATACCAAAGTTTTCGACTGCTTGACGCAAATCTTCATGGTTACTGACTACCGTAGTAATCTCACACTCTAGCAAGCCACGCTGATGCCGCCATAACAAATCTAGTAGCGCATGGTCGAATTTAGATACCAAAATACCAACTTTAGTCTTGATCGCATTATTATGCAGACGCCAAGTCATATGATGACGTTTAGCCACGGTATGTCCAAAACTAACCTCAAAGTTATCGATAATAGCACTCAGATCAGCTAGGGCAAACTCCAAACGCATAAAATACTGTCCGCCTTCATGCGCAGTAGAGTATTGATCTAAGGAGATGATATTACCACCGTAGCGATGAATAAATTCAGACACAGCTTGCACAATACCAGCACGATCGCGGCATTTGATTAACAGAGTAGCAGTATCACTAGCAACCCCATTAGATGATTTATTTAACATAACACACTCACTAAGGTTTAATTTTTATGCGTATAACGCAAAAACCCTCAGCGCTAGGTTGAGGGTTTTCTGATCAGTGATAAGTCTATTGTACAAATATGGTTCTAGTTGTCGTTGTAGCATTTGGAGCTGGTGAATTGACAACAACCTTTATTTTATCGTTTCTCTGACAGCCCGTATAATTGAATACGTAACTAACATCACTTGAGCTTACTGATCCATTACTTAAATTGACAAGGTTTGGAACTGTTAGTTTTCCACTGGTAAATTCAGCCTCACATGAACCGCCTTCAGCAGCAACACTGATGGTAGTGCCTGACGGCATAGATACTGTCTGTGCAGAATTACCAAACATTTTGAATCTGACATCTATAGGGGTATCCAAGTCATTTGCAGGATTAGCAGCCACAGTGTTTGGAAGACCTTCAAATACAGGAACATCTGATGCCAAGCCAAATAAAAACTGATAGCGCAAGATAGCTGCCAAATCATTGTTGCATGTGCCTAAGATATTAGGCTGATTGAAAGAGGATGGCGCACAAGTAGCTCCTGATGCACCTTTTCGATATACAAATTCGCCTAAATTACTATCATATTGGTTATTTTCGTTATCATCGCGGAAAAAGTCACCAATATTTCGAGTTAATATATCACTGGCAGTAAATCTATTATCTCCATCCACATCGGTATAACTTTTATCTCCCTCTACATAGGCAATAACAGAAACTCGATCATCTACAGGACGCGGGTTTTGCGTGCTAAACTCAACACTACACGTTCCATTAGTAGTAGCACAGTTTGGAATGACTCGTCCACCTTCACTAACAAAGCTAACTACGGTACCGTTGGGTACAGGATTACCTACTCTATCAACCAAGCGCGCTGTAATAGTAGCAGTATCACCATCTGTACCCACTGCTAATACGTTCTTGCTTAGTGAGATGCTAAAGCCATTCTGTGTCGCTCGTCCTGTTGCTACAGAGACATTTTTAGATAGAGCAGAGATATCAGTATTTGATACTAAAGTTGCTTTTATCTCTACGGGACCAGGTAATGCGCCAGGATATAGATTGACCACTA
>JBBSUA010000386.1:0-2460 GCA_038235315.1 Pseudomonadales bacterium
GCTATTCGTGTCGCGGCTGCACGTCAAATCAATAGCTTATTGATTCCAGCCATCAAAGCGCTACGAGATACGTTAGATGCCAAAGCTAAAGAGTTTGATAGCATCGTCAAGATTGGTCGTACGCATTTGCAAGATGCGACACCTTTGACTTTAGGTCAAGAGTTCAGCGGTTATGTCAGCCAGTTGGATCATTCGTTAGTCCGTATTGATCAAGCGTTACAGGGCTTATATGAATTGCCACTAGGCGGTACAGCGGTCGGTACTGGTCTCAACGCCCATCCTGATTATGCCGTAAAATCTGCTGAGCAATTAGCGACTTTATCAGGTTTGCCCTTTGTGACTTCACCAAATAAATTTGAAGCCCTAGCGGCTCGCGATGCGGAAGTCTTTGCATCAGGTGCATTAAAAACATTAGCAGGTAGTCTTAATAAAATTGCCAATGATGTACGCTGGCTCGCATCAGGTCCTCGTTGTGGTTTAGGTGAGTTGACTATTCCAGAGAACGAGCCGGGTTCTTCTATCATGCCGGGCAAAGTGAATCCTACGCAGTCAGAAGCGATGACTATGGTTGTGGCGCAGGTCATGGGTAATGATGTGACTATCAGTATGGCAGGCGCATCAGGTAACTTTGAATTGAATGTCTTTAAGCCAGTGATCGCTTTTAACTTATTGCAGTCTATTAAGTTACTTGGCGATGCATGCAATAGCTTCAATGAGAACTGTGCAGTAGGTATCGAACCTGTCAAAGAGAAAATCGATGACTTCTTACACAACTCGTTGATGCTAGTAACCGCATTGAACCGCCATGTCGGTTATGAAAACGCTGCGAAAATCGCTAAAACGGCGTATAAAGAAAACAAAACCTTGAAGCAAGTTGCGGTTGAATTGGACTTGTTAACCGAAGCGCAGTTTGATGAGTGGGTAACGCCTGCTGATATGGTGCATCCTTCTTAATTTAGAGTTTGGTTTTAGTTTAATAAAAAGACCTTGTCATTGAATGTGGCAAGGTCCTTTTTGGTTAAAGTCTTAGTGAAATAGAGTTGGTATTGACCCATAGAGATCAGGAGTTAATTGCGTTATATTCAATGTATTAGTCTTGATTGTAACGTTTTTAATATATGCATTATTCATGGAGTATATACTTTACCATTGATATTTATCGTTTATCGATATACAATAAATTATAGTTCTAACTCAAAAATAAGCAGAGAGTTAAGTCTTTCATGATAACTAATTTTAAATGCAATGATACTCAAACCCTTTTTTCTACAGGAAAAACGAAGCGATGGTCTGCAATAAAAAACGTTGCTGAACGAAAACTATTATTACTGGACAGTGCTATTGTACTTGAAGACTTAAGAGCACCACCGGGCAATCGCTTAGAAGCTTTACATGGTGACAGAGAAGGTCAGCACAGTATCCGTATTAATGCCCAATGGCGATTGTGCTTTGTTTGGACAGAAAACGGTGTTATAGATGTAGAAATTGTGGACTATCATTGATCTAATAATGAGTGATAATAGAAAGAGAGAACCTTATGACTAAGAACGGTATGCGTCCTATTCACCCAGGCGAAGTACTACGAGAAGAGTTTTTAGAACCGCTTGATATGAGTGCTAATGCGCTGGCATCAAAGCTTGGGGTAACACCTGCTCGTATCAGTGAAATCATCCGTGAGAAACGAGGCATTACAGCGGATACTGCGCTGCGTCTAGCAAAGTATTTTGGCAGTAGTGCTCAATTTTGGTTAAATCTGCAATCTATTTACGAGTTACGGTTGGTTGAGACTGATGATTTGCAGTTCTTAGATGATATTGAACCTATCGAGTATGCTTAAGTTTAATTATTTCGAACGGCATACCTTGTAGCTAAATTCAGAAGGTTCCTAAATCATGTTTTCTTGGTTAAAAAAACTATCAAATCTATCGCAAACTAATGTAGAGCTACAGGCTGACGTACTTATGTCTACAGAAGGTGATAATTGGCTGGCAGGATTTGGCTACAAAGTTAACTGGTATATGATACCTGAATATGAATTGATTAATAAAGGCTGGTCGATTCAAGACCTTGCTGATGCAATAGGCTTACAAAGCCAGATCCAAATGTCATGGAATGATGGGGTTCACTTTGGCTATAAATATGTTTCTACTAGCGAAAAGCAGGTCTATATTTCATCACCATTTCAGGGTTGGATTTATATTATTAATTCAATAGATTCGGAACTTACTCTATTAGATGAAATTGTGGCAAATTTCTATGCCTTTGGTAGCTATCGCGTCGTAGATTTTGTCGCTTGGAAATAGGTTAAGGATAACGAAATAATCAGGCATTTTGGCTATGCCAGTGGTGAAGTTTTAGCTAATATTGGTACACAAACCGAAGAAGAGAATGCTTTAGATTTTATTAATCTATCAGGATTAGATAATAATAAAGCTGCTGAAGCTATATTTGATGATAAAA
>JBBSUA010000387.1:0-2451 GCA_038235315.1 Pseudomonadales bacterium
ATTTTTGCAGCTCGCCATCGGCGTTCACCAGCGATAATTTCATGAGTAACTTCTGCCGTACTCTTATCTTCGCTTGCCAGCAATGGCCGAATGACAATAGGCTGCATAATACCATGCTGCTCAATTGAGGACGCTAGCTCTGCCAATGCCGTTTCACTCATATCACGACGCGGCTGATATTTCCCTGCTTGTAATTGAGTGACCGAAATTTGTACGAGACTGATTTGATCTTCAGATGTGCTGCTATCAGCACTATTAAGCGTTTTGGTCGTATTACGTACAGAGCGCGGCGCACGGCTATTGCCACCAGCAAATTTCTCTGTACTGGTTTTATTAGACACGTCTTTTTTAGACGTGCCTTTTTTAAATGTGCCTTTATCCAGTGTCTGAGACGATCTTGCTGTTTGATCCGTTATCTTGCTTTCATCTACGCTATCAAAATCGCGCACAGCAGTGTCGTCTTGTAACGCAGAGGCGGTAATTTGCTTTTCTTTTTTGATTGAACCCAATAAGGCATCTAAACCTCGATTGGCAGCCAATCCTCGCTTTTTCGCCATGATTACCTATCCTCTAACGCTAAAATAAAAGCCAAATGAGTGTTTATAAATACGACTACTGACTCTGATAATGAAGTATTCATCCTTGAATTGTTTATCATTGAGTCGATTTTTTAGGGCTTTGTTTGATAACCTCGGCCGCTAGTTTTTGGTAGGCTTGTGCCCCTTTAGAGTTTTTGTCAAAGGTCAACACTGGCATACCGTGTGCAGGAGCCTCTGCCAAACGAATATTTCTTGGAATATGCGTTTTGTACATAATATCGCCAAAATGAGATTCTAGTTCAGCCGATACATCATTTGCTAAAGTATTACGAGCGTCAAATAAGGTTCTAACGACGCCGCGAATATATAGCTTTGGATTCAGTTCGGTTAAACGGTCAATAGTCTGAGACAAATCCGCAAGACCCTCTAATGCATAATACTCACACTGCATCGGAATAATGACACTATCTGTAGCCACTAAGGCATTAATGGTTAATAGATTTAGGCTTGGCGCGCAGTCCATAATAATATAATCATAGGGCTTTTTTTGCGCGTTAACTTGATCGCTGATTAAGTTGGTCATGGCGGTCTTCAACAGCCCATGACTGTTGGTTTGACCCATCAATGTGATGTCCATGCCAGCCAATTCTCGATTAGCGCCAATAACATCGAACCCTGCTGGGCTTTGGACAGCGGCATCTTGCAAAGATACGCCATCTAAAAAAACATCTGTCATACTAAGAGCTAAGTCGTTTTTATCCAATCCAGTACCAGACGTCGCATTACCTTGTGGGTCTAAGTCAATCAGTAATACACGCTTGCGCTTCGCGGCTAAACTGGCAGTCAAATTCACCGCCGTCGTGGTTTTACCAACGCCGCCTTTTTGATTCGCAATTGCTATGATTTCCATACACTCACTCAGTTTATTAAAATTATATCGCTAATTTTTATTTTAAATGCTATTTAATACCGCTGTTGTTTTATCTAAATTTTACTCTGAATCACTATTGAGCGTTTTGCATCGAAGTCGTTGCTTGGCGCCCATAGCTTAGACATTTTTAATGCATAATTCAATCAAATGCCGACTGTCATGCAAACGCGGCACAGTCAGTTTAACAGTATTAATCTGCCATTGTTCATTCAATACTTGTAACTCGTCTTCAGTAGGCGCTTTACCTTTCATGGCACACAGATGACCATTATCTGCCAAACGTGGATGAGCCGCTGCTACAAAATCTGTCAAACTGGCAAAGGCTCTAGAAGTGACAACGTCGTACTGACCCTCATGCGCCTCAATACGCGCAGCAATGGGTGTGACGTTACTAAGACCCAACTCACTGCTTATCTGCTTAATAAAGCGTATTTTTTTCTGATTGCTATCGAGCGCTGTACAGTGACGTTCAGGCTGACAAATCGCAATAATGACGGCTGGTAATCCTGCCCCTGTACCGATATCTAACAAAGACCCTGCCGGTAAATGCGGTATAATAGCCAAGCAATCAATCACATGTTTTATCAAGGCTTCTTCTGGATCAGTAATAGCGGTCAGATTATACGCTTTATTCCATATTAAAAGCTTGTCCAAGTATAACAATAGCGTGCGCTGCTGCGTATCATTGATAGGTAGGGCTAACGCTTGAATAGCCTGTGTTAATATGTCAGCGAGCATAGGTAATTGAGCATTAAGCTTTACAAATCCAGCGGGATTAATATGATCCGTACTAGCGGACGAGGAATCGACAGAGGCTGACATACAATAAGTTATCCCGTTTTGACATGTGAACCGGCTATTTTATCATGCAGGCTGTGTGTTGAATAGTTGCAGTTTGCCTTAATGTCAGTCATCTTATAACATCTGTGCCAAAATTAATGTGTTATTAGCCTTTTATTGACCTAATATACTTTCTTTGGA
>JBBSUA010000388.1:0-2416 GCA_038235315.1 Pseudomonadales bacterium
ATTTATCTAACCAATCGCCCAAAACCATCGAGGGCACAATGACAATAAATTCTGCAAAAATAGATTGATCTTTGGACTGGTAAGCGCTCAGTAAGTGCTTAACTAAGCGCTCAGTACGGTGAGATTGAATAATGGTAAACATAGAAAATATCTAATTATAATAATGGATCGAGATGAATAATAAATGCTGTGCAACGTACGCGCGATGATAGTTAAACAGTAGCGTAAGTGATATCAACACGTCAAAATAGGCTAAAAATATAATAAACTCTGATAATCAAGAAGGCACTCTGTTCACACTAAAATGATTACTGACTAATACATTAGCATGCTACAGTTTTGACACCCGTCAATCCATGTTTAGTACTCGTGCCACTTTTATATTTCTGCTAAGATGAGCTCGATTAATGAGCGTTCTAATAGCCTCTTGAAAACAGAACACTCATTTAATACCTCAGTGACTTATAAAATAATTATTCTGTTGAAATAAGCGCTTTTATTATTAACAGTTTGTCAGTAACTACTTTTAATAGTGTGCCACTGATATACGTGGTTTACCAGTAAAGCCTTCAACTGTACAACAACTTGCGACAACGAATGTCGTGTTATTTTGAGTATTTTTAACGCTAATTGCCCATGGTGAGATAATTTAATATTATGATACTGCGCCCGATTGATGCTATTTTTGTTAATCCTGAAAAGCGATTGTACGTGATATATTTACGCGGTGAACTGTGGCAATTATCACGTATGAAAATCAGTAATGACGCTTGGCAGCGTAGACAGCCTTATAATGGTGATATAAATTCACTGTATCTTAGTCGCAATCAAACTATTGCAGACCCTATATTGGCTCAAAAACTACGCACTTTAAACTTGCCTGAAGCAGTACGTGGCAGCACTTTGACTAGGTTTGAAGCATGGTGGGAAGTACACGGTTTTGAATGGCTCAAGCAGCTTATCAATCATGGACAATCGCCACTGGCTGCTCATCAATCAAGCACACCACTCCCATTAACAAGTTCAGAAAATAGTGATCAAACCGCTTTAAAATCTGAACCTGTAGTAAACACTATCAATGACAGTAGTACAGATAGTGTTGAATCAGTCGATATATTTGCCGATATGCTCACTGACTTAAGTAATGAAATACGATATCATCGCAGCTGATTTAAAATATGGCTCAACTAAAGACCTTATAATGATAAATGACAACGTAAGCTGCCAACTATGAAAAACTATAAGCTGCTATTGGCAGGAGTGTGTTTATTACTACTGATTGTCTTTATCGGTGTGTTTATGTGGCTTTGGAGCCATAATCTCAAAAATACAGATCCTCTCCCTATCACAACGAATAGTAATGGAGAATTGTCTGCCGATGCTGAAGATGAACCGGATACGGATACGATAGCAACCAGTATTTTATACCTGCAAGCAGAAGATAAAATACAAGTCCCACTAGATAGTATCATCGTCCGTTTTGAATCACGTTATCCAAAGATTCAAGTATTGGCGCAGTATGTCCCTAAAAAATCATTGCTCACCTTACCGAGTACAAATATCTCAGACACTAACCCTTCGCCCTTTATCGTCAATACCGATATTATTATTGCAGATGGCGAGCTGACTCAAAGTCGATTAGCGCCCTTACAAATAACGCTGAACGATGCACAACGTGCCTATAATCAAAGTCAAATAAATGCTGCTAGAATGGCGCAATATAGCAATGATAGTGAGTCTGGGAATGCAGATGCCCCGATGCCAAAAGACAATAATGAAGCGCGTAATCTTGTTTCGTTTAGTTATGCATTAAAAGCAACTCAGGCAAAAGATGGTGTCGTCTTGTCTAATAATCCTACAGCTATTATTTTTCGAAACTTTCTAATCTCAAGTACTGGTCAAGATATTTTGAAGCAATACGGTTATGAAAATGTTGATGGTTATAAAAGCAGTGTGGATGATCTATTTAACCCTACATCTCATGGCAAGACCAGCAACGGTGATGATTCGGTAGAAATAGCAAAGGCATTAGAAACTAAGTAATGGATGTTATTTATGCTAAGTAGATTGCTTTTTTGATGTATTTTTTTTACAATGGCTTCCCATAATGCGCCTATAGCTCAACAGGATAGAGCAGTTGCCTCCTAAGCGATCGATCCGAGTTCGAGTCTTGGTGGGCGCACCAATCATTGTATTTAGACATAACCTCGCATTACCTTAATCCCTTCAAACCCCTATCATATCTAAGTATCAGTCTTTACTAAACACTTGTCATTACCTACTAGCACCTCTACAATGTTGTACATACCGATGTACATACATTAAATTATAATTATTTTGTTGTACACAAATCGCTTAATTGTTGTACATGGTAATTATTCATCGTGGCTAATCGAGGTGTGGCAATGGCTGAGCG
>JBBSUA010000389.1:0-2414 GCA_038235315.1 Pseudomonadales bacterium
AATAGGCAACTCAACTTCGCCAATAATCTTCAGGGTCGAAGATAAGAAGCCATCTAGAGTATGATTGACCACGCCTTCTGAGGAATTCTCAACGGGTACAACGCCATACATAGCAGTGCCCGCCTCTACTTCACGGAACACATCAGTGATAGTCGTTAGTGGTAACGTATCTGCAGCTTTACCGAAATGTTTGAGTGCAGCAGCATGAGTAAAGGTGCCGACAGGACCCAAAAAGGCAATGCGCTGTGGTGCTTCCAAATCCAAACAAACTGACATAATCTCGCGAAACAAACGCGCCATCTTCTCATCAGCGATAGGACCCATATTACGCGCCATCACTGCCTTTAATACTTGGGCTTCACGCTCAGGACGATAAAAAATAGGGTTACGCTCAGAGGGATTGTCGCTCTTTGCCACGTGCGCCTTTTTGACGGTCGCCACTTGCTGCGCTAATTTAGCGCGATCATTGATCAGCGTATGAATCTGGCAGTCTACTGCATCAATATTTTGGCGCAGCTGGTTTAGAAATTCTTGTTCGGTTGAGGTCGCGCTGACATCAGTGGTCGCTTTATTTACATTACCTACTTGTTGCTCTGCTGACTGCTCACTCATTACCGTCTGTCCTTTTTTATAACTGTTATGTATTTTAATGATGAAGGTGACTACTCATTCATTTATCACGTTATTAGTATATTTAAGATGGCGACATCTACTTGCTAGCTACGCTTGTTAGCAGGCAAATTGATAACCGTCTATACTATAACAAAAATGGCGAAGAGTGCCCATGTGTAAATACTCGAAATGGTATAAATCTTAGGCTATTATTGACTTGTTTGTCAGTTATGGCTTCTAAATTCTGTAGTACAAATCTTATTATCATGCAAAACTATGATAGAGTTTAGGCCTATTTATGGGCGTTGGCCTATTGCAGGTAAATTAATCACCCTTACAAGGATATCTGATGAGCGCATTACAGCAGCTGCATACTATGACTACTATCGTCGCTGATACTGGCGATCTTGCCGCTATTGAGCGTCTCAAACCTATTGATGCTACTACCAATCCTAGCCTAATTACCAAAGCGCTCATTCATCCTGACAACCAAGCGATGCTCTCAGAAACTATGAGTCGCCATCAAGGTAACGTCGATGCCGTCATTGATGCACTCACGATTAAAATCGGCTGTGATATCTTGGGATTGATTGAAGGTCGGGTGTCAACTGAGGTAGATGCACGCTTGTCTTATGATACTCAAGCGACGATTGATAAAGCGCTAGAGTTTATAGAAGCTTATCAAAAGGCAGGTATCAATTCTGAAAGAGTATTAATTAAAATGGCGGCGACTTGGCAAGGAATTGAAGCAGCGCGTTATCTAGAAACTCAAAATATTCACTGCAATTTGACTTTATTATTCGGACAGCATCAAGCCGTTGCCTGTGCCGATGCTGGCGTGACTTTGATATCGCCTTTTGTGGGACGTATTTTAGACTGGCAAAAACGTCAACAGAATCGTCAAAACGTACCCGCTTCTGATGATATGGGTGTACAGTCGGTCAAACTTATTTATCAATACTACAAGCAGCACGGCTATAAAACGCAAATCATGGGTGCAAGTTTTCGCTCTACTGAGCAAATACTGGCATTAGCAGGTTGTGATTTATTGACCATCGCTCCGAATCTAATTGATGAGCTGGCTGCGATGGATATTGACGTTGAGCGCCAAATGTCTCCAGCTCTGTCAATAGAGATGGACAATATGAAGCGCGTGAGCTTAACTCACGAAGAGTTCAGTCAAGCCTATCAGCAGGATAAAGTCACGCAGGATTTATTGCCCAAAGGCATTGATGGCTTCATCGGTGCGCGTGATGAATTGGCTCAGGCTTTAGCTGCTATTCGGTAGTTGATTTCTATTAATTAAACGCGCGTTTTGAGTCTTCATAGGCTGGGCTTCTAGCCCAGCTCATTATGACTAAAATAGTTTTACAAATATCAATTTATGCCCTGACATAAGCTGAGCCTCAATCATACTTTTATTATTTTACGATAAAAGATGCTAAATCCTCATTTTTGGGTAGAGCTTTAATAACTGATTCTACTGTTCCTCTCGGATATCTGATTTCACGGTAGCTCTCACCATAGTCAAAACTATAAAAAAGTCTTTCGGTATCACCAGAATATCCCATGCACAATAATAATGAGTCAAGCTCAATGTCTCTACTAAGCCCACTTCCCATATAAGAAGTTCCTATTTCAAAGAGATTATCTAATTGCAAATTGTCATGTTTTTTGAGATCAAATGGTGTTTCTCCAAAATCTTCAAAAGTATTCTCACCATTATAATAGGTTGTTTCAAACGATCCTTTAAAATTTCCGAAGACAGTTGATAACGTATAATGATCGTCACTGGGTAAAGC
>JBBSUA010000390.1:0-2409 GCA_038235315.1 Pseudomonadales bacterium
TACCATAAAATAGATGCTAAGCTCTACTCATTTTGTCGTACATAAAAAAACGACGTGTGCACGTCGTTTTTAGTCTATTTGCTTAGCATCAAGCAATACATATACCTATAACTGCTTCATGACCACGCCAAGTAAACGGAGTAACATAACTATTCCGATCTTTTGGCAAATATGAAATGCTAGGTGCGCCTTCAACAATTTTTGGTGGAGAAATGATAAACTCTGCACCAAATTCTGTACGAGCATTACCAGAGATAGTGTTAGCCATCTCACCTAGTAAGTCTTTCATCATCATAATTGATAAATCAGGCTCACCCATAATTTTGATGACTTCACGTAACATAGTGCTAGGCGCACTGACATAAACACAGCCTTCAAGTGGACCAGATATATTGATAATTCCACTGTAGTCGTAACCAACTGCGCTTTTATTATTGTTCAAATATGGCGTATCAACAGCCACTGGGGAGACGTCAATCTGCTCGAAAAAAGAGCTGATTGAACTTAAAAACACCCCTAATTTCTCTACTTTAACCATAATATACTATCGTCCATATTTAACCCCTATATACGCTACCTTCAATCCTGCAAACAAACCACGATCTCGCCAACTTGACCTTGCCATTTGACAGGAATGATAAAAGAGCGCTCGTACTTAGGCAAAATAATACTCCGCGGTGAACCTTTAAAGACTACTGGCACAGAAATATGAAATTTTGCGCCGAATTCATTACGAGCGTTACCAGCAATAGTATTAGCCACTTCTCCAGCGAGATCTACAAAATTATCTTCACTTTGATCAGTCTCACCCATACTGTCTAAGATACGAGTCAATAATTCACGTGTCGCTGAAAAATATACGACACCTTTTTGCGCGCCTGATATACCAATGACACCAGTATAATCATGAACTTTTGGCTGCTTATTCTCTAATAAGTAAGGGGTTTCGACAACAAGCTCTTCGCCACCAAATTGATTAAAGTAATTACTAATAATATTCAAAAATGCTTGTAACTTTTTCTCTTTCATAATGAAATCTGCTCAAGTCGTTGATAGATATTAATCTAGCATTAGTTCATACAAAGATTCTACAAACTCTTCTTCTGAAAAAGGTTTACATAAAAATCCACTAGCGCCCAACGATAGTGCTTCAATCCCAGTAGACTTATCAGACAATGCTGATACTACCAGTATGCGTACATTAGGATCAATTGCAATAATTTTTTCTATACACTCAAGACCATCCATATGCGGCATTGTCAAATCCATCGTAATAACATCAGGACGATGGATATTGAATTTTTCTATAGCTTGGACTCCGCTGGTTGCCGTAGCAACCAACATAAACTGTCCTGAATCATATGCCCGCTGAATTCGATTTCGAATAATATTAGAGTCATCAACAATCATTAGTTTATACATAGCTTATATACTATCCTTAATTAAAAACTAGGTAATGTAATCACAAAGCGTGTCATTTTACCGAGTTCGCTGTGAATATTGAGCTTACCATTATATTCTTTTACTTGAGCTTTAATAATGTCTAAACCAACACCACGACCACCATCCTCATCAGCATCATCTTTAGTAGAAAATCCAGAAGAGAACAAGTGTTTTAGTAGTTCGCCACGATTCATCAGACCAGCTTCTGCTTCACTAAATTTGCCGTTGCTAACCAATTTGTCACGAACGCGCTCATAGTCGATACCTTGACCATCATCTTGTAAAGTAATGGTAAACTCTTGACCATTATTCTGCATTTCTAGATCAACATTACCAGTGGCTGCTTTACCCGCTGCCTCACGTGCATCAGGCACTTCAATTCCGTGTACGATGGCATTGCGTAATAGTTGGATGCTGATCTCTTTAACTGGAGTTTCAAGTTGCTTAGGTATGCTAGCTTGGGCTAAAGAGGCACTGTTCAATTGAACCTGCTTACCCTGCCTTGCTGCAATATCTTGAGCAAAATCTTGATAGTATGATAACAGATGGCTATCTGATTCATCATCTAAATCAATATCATGTCCATCTTCAATAATCATACTATCTATTGAACGGTCTTTGGCTTGATCTTCACTATTGACTGCATTTGCAAAATCAGTATCTATTGCAGTAGTCGCAGCTGCTTTGATATTTTGTGCACTTGCAGGTGAAGCTTGGTTAATTCGCTTACCCAAGGTTTCGATAGTATTTGATAAACTTAATAAATCATCTAAATGAACAGCCAATGATAAAAAATCATTACCTGAGAGTTGTCCTTGGTTTTGTAGCGCATTTAACCGGTCTTCGGCGTCAGATGCAATTTTAGTGAAACTATGCAGTTTTAACGCTGAGGCTTCCCCTTTTAGGCTATGCATTTTACGGTAAATAGCATTCAATTTACCCTCAAGCTCATATTGTGAGCTACCA
>JBBSUA010000391.1:0-2392 GCA_038235315.1 Pseudomonadales bacterium
ATAACTGCTCACGGTTATGTGGTGCGTTAAAATCAATATCTGGTCCGAGAGGTATGATGTGCGTTGGGTTAATCGTCTCGTGACTGCCATAATAATGCGTTTTGATATGATCCATGTTCACAGTATCAGCGATACCCGGCACCTGATATAAATCTCGTAGATAGCCCCAAAGATTTGGGTAATCAACGATACGATTTAGATTACATTTAAAGTGACCCACATAAACGCTATCGAAACGCACTAAAGTCGTAAAAAGTCGCCAATCTGCTTCGGTTATCGTGTCACCGGTTAAGTAGCGATGAGCGTTTAGTCGCTCCTCTACCGTATCGAGCGCGTTGAATAATTCAACCACCGCTTCATTATAAGCATCCTGAGTAGTCGCAAAACCCGCTCGATAGACCCCGTTATTAACAGTCGGATAAATGAACTCATTTAGGGCGTCGATTTCTGCCAACAGCTCTGGCGGCGAGAAATCATGCGCGACTGCGCCAACCTCATCGAATGCCGTATTAAACATACGAATAATTTCAGCGGATTCATTATTGACAATAGTATTGGTTTTCTTATCCCATAAAATAGGCACAGTGACTCGCCCAGTATAATCGGCTTGAGCAGCGGTATAAACCTCATATAAATAAGTCGCACCATTAATCGGATCAGCGATAACACCTTCGTCAGGATTGAACGTCCAACCATTATCACCCATGATAGGATTGACTACAGATACGCTAATCATATCCTCCAAGCCTTTTAGCTTACGATAGATAAGCGTACGATGCGCCCAAGGACAGGCTAAAGAAACATATAAATGATAACGATTAGGCTCAGCTTTAAAACCACCACTACCTGAAGTTCCAGCACTGCCATCTGCGGTTATCCAGTTTCTAAAACTGGATGCTTTACGCTCAAAACTTCCGCCAGTAGACTTGGTGTCATACCACTGATTTTGCCATTGACCTTCAACTAATAGACCCACATTATTCTCCTATATTTTTATTTTTGCTTGTTGTTTTGTTTATAATTTTAATTGAGATTTTGAGCTGACACTTAAATTAAAAATTGCCTTGTCTGAAATCATCAAAAGCCTGTAACACTTCAGCTTTAGTATTCATGACAAAAGGACCACCACGTGCAACAGATTCGCGTAAGGGTTGTCCAGCAATCAATAAAAAGCGTGTGCCCTCATTACCACTACCTACTAAGAGCTGTTCACCCTTTGTTAATATGCCAAGTTTTTTTGCCATCACCGTATTGGCTTGTGTGTCAGTGGGTTCATTATTAGCATTCAACACAGACGTAGGAATAGTCATATCGCCTTCTATCACATAAATAAAGGCGTTGTGATCCGTTGGTAGTGCCTGCTCAAAGTCAGTATTGGCTGGGAGACTGACATCCATATAGGTTGGATAGGTATAATTATTCACTACTGGACCCACAGTGCCGTGATTGGTTTTTCCTGCGATCACTCGAATTTCAGTACCGTCAACACGGCGCTCCAGTGGTGTCGCCTCTGGTGCAAATTCTTGATAAGCAGGTTCACTCATTTTTGCTGAAGCGGGTAAATTAACCCAAAGCTGAAAACCTTTCATCAACCCTTCTTCTTGCTCTGGCATCTCTGAGTGCAGAATGCCTTTGGCGGCCGTCATCCATTGCACGCCTCCTGACTCAATAACGCCCTCATTACCTGCATTGTCTTTATGGCGCATGCGTCCATTGAGTAAGTAAGTGACCGTCTCAAAGCCTCGATGAGGATGAGTTGGAAAACCACCCATATAATCATTGGCATCGTCACTTTCAAAGCAGTCAAGCAGCAGAAATGGATCCAACATATCGAGATAAGGAGAACCAATGATGCGAGTTAGTTTGACACCATCACCGTCGGCTGTTTGGATACCGGGAAATTGTTGTAATACCGAGCGACTTTGCAATACTTCGCTATTTTTTTCTTTAACATCATTATTCATGGCAATACTCCTATGCAGCCTTATTAAGCTTTCATTCGCCTAATTTGCTTTTTTTCATTTGTTGTTTTTGGTTGATTAAGTCATTTGGAATGAATCAAACAGTGATAAGATAATAACTGTTAACTAAATATAGATAAATAGCAATAATTACAAATACAAGTTCTTATTAGGAGAACAATGATGGGGCAGCTAGAAGACATGGCCATGTTCGTACGCATTGTTGATGCGGGCAGTATTACTAGGGCGGCAGAGCAACTGAATATAGCCAAATCAGCCGTGAGCCGTCGCCTGAAAGATTTGGAAAATCGCTTGGGTACGCAGTTGATTAGCCGAACCACGCGCAAATCAAACCTAACAGAGTCTGGTGAACATTATTATCAACGGGCAAAAAATATCGTGGACGAAGTTGATGCGCTGAATGAAAAAAC
>JBBSUA010000392.1:0-2389 GCA_038235315.1 Pseudomonadales bacterium
CATTTAGCTGGCCTCGCTTTTTATATGACTTATATGAGCGTTGGCTGCCTCGCTATTTTTAGTAGTATCAAAACCACTATGGCGTAGTAGGGCATCAATACTGGCGCTGCGACCACGGAAATTCTCAAAATTGGTCTTCGCAGGCAAGCTACCACCGACTGAGAGAACCGTATCGCGGAAGGCTTTGCCGGTAATAGGATTAAAGATACCGTCTTCTTCAAATTTACTAAAGGCATCTGCTGACAGTAATTCTGCCCATTTATAAGAATAATAGCCTGCCGCATAACCACCAGCAAAGATGTGACTAAAGCCATTGGCAAAACGGTTATAGTCTGGGGTGTCGATAATAGCTATGTCTGAGCGCACTGACTCCAACGTCTGTAAAATACCATTATAATCAAGCGCTGGCGTCTGTGCATGAATGAGCAAATCAAATAATGAAAATTCAATCTGACGTAGGGTTTGCATCCCACTTTGGAAATTCTTGGCAGCGAGTAGCGCATCAAGCTTATCTTGTGGTAATGGCTCGCCAGTCTCGACATGGCTGCTGATAAGCGCAATACCCTCAGCATCCCATGCCCAGTTTTCCATAAACTGACTGGGTAGCTCGACGGCATCCCACTCGACGCCGTTGACGCCAGCGACATCACCAACTGTGACTTGAGTCAACAGATGATGCAGACCATGACCGAACTCATGGAATAGGGTCAAGACTTCGTTATGAGTTAATAAGCTAGGTTTACCTGCTATTGCTGGGGTGAAGTTACCCACCATAAAGCACACTGGCAACTGCTGATAACCGGCTTCATCATTGCTATAACGGGATTGAAATCCACTCATCCAAGCGCCGCCACGTTTGCCGCTACGAGCGAATAAATCAAAGTAAAATCCACCTACTAAGCTATCGTCAGCATCAAATAATTGATAAAAACGTACATCATCATGCCAAAGTGAAGCGATATCAGCTGTGGTTGAGTCTTGATTTTGCTCAGTTTGATAATCGATGCTTTGCTGTTTTACCGTGATGCCGTATAAGCGCTCGACAATAGCAAATAGACCGTCGATGACTTTTGGCAGTGGGAAGTAGGGACGAATCTCTTCTTGTGAGAGACTAAATTTGCTTTGCTTAACCTTTTCGGCAATATAAGCACTATCCCAGGGCTGCAAATCAGTGATGTCATAATCCTGCGCACAGGCTTGTAGCTGCTCCAAATCATGCTTGGCAGTCGGCGTGGCTTGCGCCGCTAAATCCCGTAAAAAACGTTCAACCTCTCCCACATTCTCCGCCATCTTAGTCGATAGTGAGACTTCAGAATAATTATTGAAACCTAGCAACTGCGCTTTTTGTTGACGCAATTGTAATATTTGGCTCATGATATCAGCGTTGTTGAGCGATGCGCCTTTAGCATTGGTATGGGTATCAAACTCAGAGGCACGAGTAACATAAGCATGATACAAAGTCTTGCGCAGCTCGCGGTCATTGGCATAAGTCATAACTGCCATATATACCGGAATATTCAAACTCGCCACATAATAGGGGCTTGGTAGTGCGTCACTCTCAGCTTGGGTCAAAGAACCGTCTTTTAGAGCGCGTGCTTTATACTGCTCGCCCGTATCGGCCAATAGCTCAAGTCCACCTTCAGTGATACCTGCCAACTGTGGTTGCTCGATAGGGAGCATAAACGCTTGGGTCGCATCTAGAATATTATCCGAAAAAGTCGCCGATAGCGTTGACAGCTCGCTTTGAATAGCCGCAAACTTATCCTGCTCCGCCTTAGGTAGTGCGACTCCTGACAGCTCAAACTTTTGAATAGCCAATTCAATGGCACGTGCACGTGCGGGCTCAAGTTGGGCAAAAAAGTCTTTATCATCTTTAAGGGCTTGATAGCGATCGAACAATGGTTGATGCTGACCAACACGCGTACCGTAGGCAGACAATGAAGGGAGCAGATCATGATGAATATGACGAATCCCATCATTACTCATCACCCCATTAAGATGTGACAAAATTCCCCAACTGCGATCTAATGCCAAATTAATATGATCAAAGGTCATAACGTCTTTGAGCGCTTGTTCTGTGCTTATTGGCGTAAAATCTTTATCTTGGAATACGGTTAGCGTATCCAAAAAGTCATTAGCTTGATCAATAGCGTCTGTCACTTGAGCTTGTAGCGCACTAGGCTTTGCTGCTACGAAATCAACGAGATGTAAGTTTTTAGAAGTCATAAGAAGTCCAAAGTTAGTAAAAGGTACGAGTAGAGATATTTAGAGTAAGGATAAAAATAATAATAGGGGTAACAGTGTTAAGTTTTTACCCTATAAATATAGGAGTCAGTGGTTAAGCTATCATTACTGTGAGTAAGTAAGAAATGGGTATGGCTAACTGAAA
>JBBSUA010000393.1:0-2382 GCA_038235315.1 Pseudomonadales bacterium
ACAGTAAAACAAAGGGTGCAGTCAACAGTGATGCAGAATCGGGACTAGCAGAATACAAAAATTAGTATTTGATTAATTATTATTCTCTAAGAAAACTAATATAAGAGAAGTGAGAGTTATAAAAACATGGGATATTTGAATAAAGTTTGACCTTAATATAATGTTACAATTATGAGAGTTATCATATACATCTTATTCGATATTTGTCTATAAATAACTACTGAGTAACAGTTAGCGAAAACCTATAATTATTTAGATGGTAATTGACCATTATTTTTTTGAAAAATACTTCTCTCATAATCATTTATCAATAGCCATAAACATTGCTGTCATAAACGCATATAATGGGTGGTCATAATTATTTGATGACTTAGGCTCCAATTTGTGTAGTCATTTGACGGACTTAGCTATATACAGTAAAACCAATAATGAGTACAAAGAAAATAAACGATAAGTAGGTCTCAATACTATTTTTCTGCATGACCTCAGTCTTATCTATCCGCATCAAACAAAGGAATGCTTAAACGTATTAAGGAAGTCGTGAGCCATTCTCCCATTACTCTATTCAATAATCCCCTGTCATGACACAGGGATGACCGCTATAAAAGGATTAACAAAGATGAATTATTATAAGGATGCTGATAGCACCGAAACCCAAGAATGGCTAGACGCTTTTGAGTCTGTCATTAAGAATGCTGATAAAGAGCGCGCACAGTTTTTGCTAAAAGCGCTATACAACATGGGTGTGCAAGAAGGTTTACCATTTAACCGTTTAGATACGGCATATATCAACTCTATCGCGGTAGAAGATGAGCCTATGTATCCGGGTGATCTGACTATCGAACGTAAAATTCGTGCTTTGATTCGCTATAACGCGTTAGCTATGGTTATGCGCGCCAATAAGAATGATGACGATTTGGGTGGACACTTAGCGACATTCGCGTCTAGTGCTACTTTGTATGAGACAGGTTTCAACCATTTTTTCCGTGCGGCAAGTGATCATTTTGGTGGTGATATGATCTATTACCAAGGTCACTCGGCACCGGGTATTTACGCACGCTCGTATCTAGAAGGGCGCTTGGACGAGGAGCAGCTTGACAATTTTCGCCGTGAAGTAGGTGGCAAAGGCTTATCAAGCTATCCGCATCCGTACCTAATGCCTGATTATTGGCAGTTCCCAACAGTATCAATGGGTCTTGGCCCCATCATGTCGATCTATCATGCCCATGTGCACCGCTATATGGAAAACCGTGGATTGCTCGAGAAGGAAGGTCGTAAGATTTGGACATTCTTAGGCGATGGCGAGACCGATGAGCCAGAAAGCTTAGGCGCAATCTCCCTTGCTGGTCGCGAAAAGCTTGATAACCTCATTTGGGTCGTCAACTGTAACTTGCAGCGCTTAGATGGCCCAGTACGGGGTAATGGCAAAATTATTCAAGAGCTTGAGTCCGTATTCCGTGGCGCTGGCTGGCATGTGATTAAAGTCGTTTGGGGCGGTAAGTGGGATAGTCTACTCGCCAATGATCATACTGGTGTGCTCAAACATCGTATGGAAGAGGTAGTTGATGGTGAGTATCAGCTGTATGAAGCGCGTGACCCTGAATTTGTGCGTAAAGAATTCTTTGGTAAATACCCAGAGCTTGAGGAAATGGCAGACGCGTTGTCTGATGAGGATATCTCACGTTTAGACCGTGGTGGTCATGATCCTATGAAAGTCTATGCTGCTTTTAGTGAAGCGATGAAAACCAAAGGTCAGCCAACCGTTGTTTTAGTCAAAACGGTTAAAGGCTATGGTTTATCGACTCAAACACAAGCGGTCAATAAATCACATCAAATCAAAAAACTTGATCAAGAAGGTTTGATGTATTTCCGTGATCGTTTTGATTTGCCGTTTACTGATGAGCAGTTAGAGACACTACCGTTTTACCGTCCTGCAGAAGATTCAGCAGAAATGAAATATCTAAAAGGTCGCCGTGAAGCTTTGGGTGGTCATTTGCCTAATCGCCGTAGTGGTCATATTCCATTGAATATACCTGATTTGTCTATTTTTGATCGAGTACTAAAAGGTAGCAATGGTAAAGAGCAGTCGACGACTATGGTATTCGTACGTCTGCTATCGGCAATGTTAAAGAATAAAGACATTCAAGATCGTGTTGTGCCGATTGTACCTGATGAAGCACGCACCTTTGGTCTAGAGGGCATGTTCCGTCAATTAGGTATCTATTCTGCGCTTGGCCAGAAGTATACGCCTGAAGATAGCGAAGCCTTGATGGGCTATAAAGAAAAAATAGACGGTCACATGTTAGAAGAAGGCATCAACGAAGCGGGCGCGATGAGTGCGTGGATTGCATTAGCCACTAGCTACTCTGTTAACGCCTTGCC
>JBBSUA010000394.1:0-2380 GCA_038235315.1 Pseudomonadales bacterium
ATACGTATATTAGTAGGGTGGTTAGTGGTCTCACTATTGCCAGCAGTACTATTGTTTTGGGACTATATTATTACGGACAACATTTTATTGACGCAAGTCAATAGCGTAATCGCCAGTAGTATCGCTATTGTATTGAGCTTAATAGGGCTTGATCGCTTGACTCAGTTTCCCGGTCAGAAATCTATGGTGACAGTATTACCTACTTTATTGAGCGTAGGTTTATTGATTGGACTTGTTCTATTGATATTCCGTCTGCCTTACTCTGTTTATTACCTCGTACTCAGCGCGTCACTAGGTTTGTTGTTTTGCTTTATATCCCAGATTGCTCTAAGAGCCGTTACTCAAATAGTGATAGGCTATGTGCCAGTAGGGCGTTGTCACGATCTATTAAATATTGATAATGTCCGTTGGGTCAAGTTAACGAGTTGCTTTGAGATAAATGATTATCAGCACATGCCTTTTCATGCAGTTGTCGCTGATTTAGCAGATGGTAGCTTATCAGCAGAGTGGGAGCGGCTACTAGCGGAGACAGCGTTACAAGGAATTCCTGTTTATAATGTCATTCAAGTATATGAGTCGTTGACAGGACGTCTACCTATTAAGCATTTATATGAAAATAATCTTGGCTCCTTATTACCTTCGCAGAGCTACTTACTGCTAAAGCGCTTACTAGATAATGTGATTATAATTATGAGCGCTCCATTATTCATTCCTATAGCGCTAGTGGTGTCATTAGGGATAGCTTGGGAAAGTCGCCGTAGTAGTGGCGCGATTATATACACCCAGCGGCGAATAGGCCAAGGGGGTAAAATGTTTACTATGTATAAGTTCCGCAGTATGATTTGCTCAACCGAAGAAAATTGGGCACAGATGGCAACTGAAGATGATATCAGAATCACTAGATTTGGTGGCTTTATCAGAAAAACTCGACTGGATGAGTTGCCGCAGTTCATAAATGTTTTGAAGGGTGAGATGAGTCTTATCGGCCCAAGACCTGAGCAGCTAGACTTCGTCAAAAGATATAATGATACCATTCCTTTTTATCGCTACCGTCATATCGTCAAGCCTGGTATTTCAGGATGGGCACAGGTGATGCATGGTTATGCCAGTGATGAAGATGAGACTAGGCTCAAACTTGAGCATGACTTTTTTTATATTAAAAACTTCTCGTTAACGTTGGATTTGCTAATAGTCATCAAGACCATTCAGACGATGGTGACGGGATTCGGGGCGCGGTGATGCTGGATATAGATACTCTTAACCAAATGACAACTACTAAAAAAGTAACTATTGTCCCTGTCATACTATGTGGTGGTTCAGGTACACGTCTATGGCCATTATCTCGTCAAGATTATCCTAAACAGTTTTTAAAATTAATGGGTGAGTACTCTTTATTTCAACAAACCCTATTGCGTCTAACATCTTTGCATGGTTATGAAGATATTGACTTAAAGCCAGCTATCATCGTCGCTAATGAAGCGCACCGATTTTTGGTACTAGATCAGCTTCATAAAATAAGTTATGACGCAGATATTATTTTAGAGCCATCGGCTAAGAATACAGCACCATCATTAACCTTGGCGGCTTTGCATGCGCAAGAAAAATATAAGGATGGTGTGTTAGTGGTATTACCTGCCGATCACACCATCGATAGTGAAGCAGAGTTTTGTGACATTTTAATAAAAGCATTTAGACAAGTCGCTAACCAAAATATATCGATTGCGACGTTAGGTGTGAATCCCACGTATCCTGAGACTGGATATGGCTACATCCAATGCGCTAGCAATGAGCTTAATGGCGATTTTAAACGAGTGAGTAACTTTTTTGAAAAGCCAGATAGGTTATTAGCGCAACAATACTTTGAACAAGACGATTATTACTGGAATAGTGGTATATTCATTATTGAAAGTACGACTTGGCTACAAGCTATTGCAAAATTTGCTAATGAGATATCTGTAACTGTGCAGAAAGCATGGAACCATAAAACCTTAGATAACCCTTTTATACGTCCTAGTCCAACTGACTTTAACACGGTTCCTAGTGACTCAATTGACTATGCAGTGATAGAACACTGTATTGGTGGTGGGTACAAGTTGGGAATGTTTGAGCTAACAACAGCGTGGAGCGATTTAGGAACGTGGCAATCAGTAAGCGATTATCAAAGAGCACAGCAACCGAATGCGGATGGCAATGTATTTGTTGGTGATGTCGTTCACTATGCCAGTCAGCGCTGCTACGTTAATGGTTCAACTCGCTTAGTTACTTTGCTAGGGGTAGAGGATTTAATGGTGGTCGATACCGATGATGCGATATTGATTGCTCATAAATCTCATAGCCAAGAAGTAAAGAGTATAGTTAAACAGTTAGAGGATGCTAAAAG
>JBBSUA010000395.1:0-2370 GCA_038235315.1 Pseudomonadales bacterium
AAAGCAAAGGATAATCGCCGTGTCGGATCACACCACGCCACTGAGCCGTTGTAACCCATATGCCCAAAACCTTGCTCAACGTCATTTTGGCAAATACTAAACAGTCGATGGTATCCCAAGCGCCATCTCATTTGCGCTGGCATCACTGCATCTGAACCCTTCACTTGTGTCTTCGATAATTGACTAAAGGTTTTACTATCAATTAAGGTATTACCTTTCCATATGCCACCGTTTGCTAACATCGAATAGATCACAGCCAGTGCTTGTGCAGAGACAACTCCGTTGGCTGCTGGGATAATCGCTTGTAACGCCTGCTGATCATAATAATCAATAGGTAGCTTACTGGCAGGGACTAATGCTGCCCTATAGTTGTTTGCATTAATGCTGCTATGGTCAAAATATAAGCGATTGATTTGCGTCGTGTTTAATGGCGTATTTGTGGGTATTGCCTGATGATCTGCTACAAGTTGCTGCCAACAGCTATAACTTTCCAGCTTTTGATAGGTCTCTACAGTAGCTATAGAATCCGCCTTTAGAGTTGGCTTATGACGTTTACTACCTAACTGCGCGCTACTATCATCATTTATCTCGAAGTCTTTGACCAACTTGGCAACTTGATCAACTTGCTCTATGGGTACACCAAAATAACAACTGTCAGCAATACCTAACGGCTCTGTTAAATAATGACGTAAGGCATCAGCAAGCGACATATTGGTAACCGTTTCTATCAGACCGCCTAACACCCAACCATATACTAAAGCGCTATAAGCACTATCGTAAGCACTATGATTGTCAGGTATCATCACTGGCATAGCAGCAACTTCAGCAACCATCTTATTCCAATCAAGCAAAGTCGCATTATCAACGTCAATAGCATTAATGGCAAATAGATTGGCTTGATGCGACATGACTGCACGCAGAGTAATATCAGCTTTGCCATTTGCAGCAAAAGCTGACCAGTAATGAGCAATCGGCAAGTCATAATCAAGCAATTGCTGCGATACCAGCACATGAGCCAACGTTGCCAACACGCCTTTACCAGTAGAGAAATTTAACGCTAACGTATCAGGCTGCCAAGACATTTCTGCTTGCGCCATGCCAATACTCGCCTGCGCAATACATTGACCATCCTGATAAACGACTAGCGCTGCGCCTGCTGGCGCGTCATCTAACTGCAAATCGGCTAGTAGTTGTTGTAAATAGTGTTGAAGTTGACTATTAATAAGTTCAGAGCTGTTTTTATTGTTGCTATCGGTCATAACCTTCTCTTTAATATATATTTGATAAATAATTCATGCTTGATAACAAAACAGGCCACCTTTTGGTCGCCTGTTTTATGAAATATTATACTGCTAAGTCTTTTTCAATAACGTGATCAATTAACGCGGAACTAACAAGCGATTATGTACTTCTTGCTCAAGCATTGTCGTCAAGCCATGACTACGACCGCGCTCCATCGCCGTCTCCATCTTACGACCGCGCAACCAGCCAGCGCGTAAAGCTATGGCTGCTCCAACCCGATTGCCTGTCTTGCAATGCATCGCTACTTTTTTGCCATGATACTGACGCAGTATGTTATCAAATGCTAATATATTGAGCTGCTTTAAGTCATCAGCACCACTAATCGGCAGTTGCTCGTAAGCCATACCCGCCAGCGACACCGCTGTCGCTTCATCAAAGTCTAACTCAACCTCAGGCTGCAAGTTGATAATCAGCTCGACCCCCGACTTTGCTAGAGCAGTGATTTTTTCTTGATTCAGTGCACCGCAGACGATGGTTTGTTCATCAGGACGAAAATAAGGCTCTAGCGTGTCCGCGAGATTAATACCATTATCGACAGTTATTTCTTGAGTAAGGTCTATATCGGTAGCAAACTGACTGTCGTTTTGTGTTTGGATATTTTGAGTCATGGTCGTAAATTTATCAGTTAATTAGCGTTAGTTTTGCAAAAAAGTTGCAGTATATTACTTATCGTCGGCAACCAGCTTAATGACACCTGCAAGATGAGGCTTATCATTTTTTGCACTATACAAACCAAATATGCAATCATCGTCTGAACTTTTAAGTTTGGCCACTGGTTCGGCAATGAGTTCAACTTCTGAAGGCAAGTATATAGGCAACTTGAATGACACCTCAGCCGTGCAGCTATCTGGTAACTCACCCATCATCGCTAAGCATTTTGCCTTTGACCACATACCGTGAGCAATGGCTTTTGGAAATCCAAACGCTCGTGCTGACAACGGATGTAGATGAATCAAGTTAAAGTCACCGGACACAAAAGCGTAACGGCGGCCAATATCTTCAGGGACTTCAAAAATCTTATGCACCCCTTTTTCATCAACCATAGGCTTGACGGTCACTGGACGCGGT
>JBBSUA010000396.1:0-2362 GCA_038235315.1 Pseudomonadales bacterium
CGTCCATTTTTTCTTCATAAGCCTGCCAGCGTGTGTCATCAACCAAACCTAGCTTACGACCAATCTCCGTTAATCGCTGATCGGCATTGTCTTCGCGTAATAGCAGACGATATTCAGCGCGGCTGGTAAACATACGATACGGCTCATCAGTACCATGAGTAATCAGATCATCGACCAGTACCCCAAGATACGCTTGGTCGCGGCGCGGTGTCCACGTCTCAAACTCACTATTGTTAGTCGTCACTAATGCCGCATTAGTCCCTGCAAGTAACCCTTGCACGCCCGCCTCTTCATAACCTGTCGTGCCATTTATTTGACCCGCGAAATATAGCCGATCAATCGACTTAGTCTCCAAGGTTGGCTTTAGACTTTGTGGATCAAAATAGTCGTATTCAATGGCATAACCAGGACGCGTAATATGCGCATTCTCAAGCCCCTTCATACTATGAATAAACTCTAATTGCACATCGAATGGTAGGCTGGTAGAGAAGCCATTTGGATACAGATCATTGGTGGTCAAACCATCGGGTTCAATAAATATCTGATGACTGTCTTTGTCCGCAAAACGATGAATCTTATCTTCAATAGAGGGACAATAACGCGGACCAACGCCTTCAATCTTGCCTGAGAACATCGGTGAGCGATCCAAGTTTTCTCGGATAATGTCATGAGTACGCGCATTGGTATGCGTGATATAACAGTTCACTTGCTCAGGATGCATCGCCACATTCCCCATATAGCTCATCACTGGCAATGGTGTGTCACCCGGCTGTACAGCCATCACACTAAAATCAACGCTACGAGCATCGATACGTGCTGGCGTGCCTGTTTTGAGTCGACCCACCGGAAGCTTTAGCTCACGTAGACGATCAGCAAGCTTGATAGAAGGTTGATCCCCTGCGCGTCCCCCTTTAGAGTTCTCTAAACCGATATGAATCACCCCACCTAGGAATGTTCCTGAGGTCAACACGACAGTTTCAGTTTTGAAGATAATACCCGTTGACGTCACAACGGCAGTCGCACGACCATTCTCAACTAAGATGTCATCAGCGGCTTGCTGGAATATATCGAGATTAGCTTGATTTTCAAGCGTGTGACGAATGGCTGCTTTAAATAAAATACGCTCGGCTTGCGCACGGGTCGCCCGAACTGCAGCGCCTTTACGGCTATTCAATACTCGAAATTGAATCCCTGATTTATCAGTAGCCAATGCCATTGCGCCGCCAAGTGCATCAATCTCACGTACCAGATGCGATTTGCCAATCCCGCCAATCGCCGGATTGCAACTCATCTGCCCAAGTGTTTCGATATTATGTGTCAGTAGCAAAGTCTGCGCACCCATACGTGCAGCAGCCAATGCGGCTTCTGTACCAGCATGACCGCCACCGATGACAATCACGTCGTAGATTTTTGGGTATTGCATATTTGCCTCGCTCGGTTGATTGCAACTGTTCAATTGCAAGTCATTGATTATTTGACAATAACTTATAGAAATTTAAACAGGCATCAATGGTATTAAAAAATGAATAACCTTTAATTATAACAATAATTAAAGGCTTTAAGAGAATTTATTTGCCAAAATCAGGCAGTATACTGAGACTGCCACTCGCTATAAAGAGAGCGAATCAATATCCTGCTTCATTTAATATTCGATAGTTATCACATCCATCCTGATCTCCATTATCACAAGCCTCACCAAACCATTCTTTTGCTATTGACTTGTTTTGACGTACACCTTTGCCGTCTTGATACATGGCTCCAAGATTGAACTGAGAGGCAATATGACCTTGATCAGCTGCTTTTTTATACCATTTGACCACTATAGCAAAATCTTGCTCAACACCTTTGCCGTCTTGGTACATGACTCCAAGAT
The DNA here is from genome assembly GCA_038235315.1 of Pseudomonadales bacterium. Lineage (GTDB taxonomy): Bacteria > Pseudomonadota > Gammaproteobacteria > Pseudomonadales > Moraxellaceae > Psychrobacter. Next base: position 1,874 of record JBBSUA010000396.1, read on the forward strand.
TAAACTGAGAGGAAATATGGCCTTGATTAGCTGCTTTTTTATACCAGTTAACCGCTATAGCAAAATCTTGCTCAACACCTTTGCCGTCTTGGTACATGACTCCAAGATTAAACTGAGAGGCCATGTGACCTTGGTCAGCTGCTTTCTTATACCATTTGGCTGCCTCAACAGAATCTTGCTGAAAGCCTCTGCCATCTTGATATATTAACCCAAGATTAAACTGAGCATTAGTATTACCTATATCAGCTAAATTTTTACACTGTATAGCTATAGCGTTAAAGTCTTGTCTAACATATGAACGATTTTTTAATAATTTTAATTTATTAGCGAAAGCCCGCTTTAAGAATTTCAATAGCGTTTCTCTTTTTTAAAATGATGTTATAACGGGTGTAGGGCGTGTCTCCAATTAAGTTAGAAAACTTAAGATACTAGGGCGTGATCGCATTTTGAAAATGAAGAACTAAACTACCATAGCAAATGGCAATCGAA